>JBAXFO010000418.1:0-4970 GCA_037139885.1 Planctomycetota bacterium | reverse complement strand
CAACAACTCAGTCTCGCGTTCGAAGGCGGCGCCTTTGCGATTCGCTATTTCGAACACCGCTTTCCGGTCGCGCCGCGCAGCTACGGCTTGATTCTTGGAAACCGCCTCGCCGAGCTCGAAGCGCGCCTGCCGGCGACCGACCCGGCGTTCCTTGAATATCAGAGCGTTTTGACCGCCTTAAAGCATTTGCCGCCCTCGACGGAGACCGACCCGGCTCTCATCGCCGAACAACAGCGCGAAAAGGAAGTCGTGAAACGTCGGCTGGCGGCTCTCGCGAACGACTGCCCCAGCATTCGCGAATTCATCGACGACAACGTCACCCAGTTCAACGGCCTCGCCGGCGATGCGGCCAGCTTCAATCTCCTCGAACGTCTCCTCGACGATCAAGTTTATCGCCTCGCTTTCTGGCGCGTGGCGGCCGAGGAGATCAACTATCGCCGGTTCTTCGACGTCAACGAGCTCGCCGCTCTGAGCATGGAGCGGCCCGACGTCTTCGCCGCCACGCATGAACTACTCGTACGCCTCATTCGGGAGGGCAAAGTCCATGGCGTTCGCATCGATCATCCCGACGGCCTTTTCGATCCGCGTGAATATCTGAACCGCCTGCGCGACGCCGTCGGCGCGGATGCGGCGAAACCGCTCTATGTTCTCGTCGAAAAGATCCTTGCCGCCGACGAAGCGTTGCCCCCCGATTGGCCCACGGCCGGAACGACGGGATACGATTTCCTCAATCTCGTCAACGGCCTCTTCGTCGACCCGGACAACGCGGCCGCCTTCTCGCGCATCTACGCCGAATGGATCGGCGACGAAACCTCGTTCGCCGAGCTGACGTATCAGAAGAAAATCCTCATCTTGCAAATCGCCCTCGCGGGAGAAATGCAGATGCTGACGCATCAACTCGATCGCCTCGCCCAACGACACCGCAGCTCGCGCGATTTCACGCGCAACAGCCTGCGGATCGGGCTCCGCGAGATCATCGCCTGTTTTCCGGTCTATCGCTCGTACATCGCCGGGGACGTTTCCGACGCGGATCGCCGACATGTCCTACGGGCCGTGCGGCGGGCGACGCTGCGCAATCCCGCGCTGAACACGTCAATCTTCTTGTTCATTCGCGACACGCTCCTTCTGCGTCTGCCGGGCAGCGGGCCCATCGACGCGGATTACGCTCAGGAGCAGCGCCGGTTTGTCGGGAAATTCCAGCAGGTCACATCTCCCGTCATGGCGAAGGGGGCGGAAGACACGGCCGCTTACATCTTCAACCGCCTGATCTCGCTCAACGAAGTCGGCGGCGACCCCGATCGTTTCGGCACGCCGGTCGCCGAGTTTCACGAAGCGATGCGGCGTCGCCAGGCGACCACTCCCGGAGCCCTCTCCGCGACCTCGACCCACGACACGAAACGCGGCGAGGATGTCCGCACCCGCATCGACGTCCTTTCCGAACTCCCCGATGAATGGCGCACCCGGCTGGTGCGCTGGAACCGCCTCAACGAACAACATCGCAGCTCCGTCGACGACATCAGCGTCCCCGATCGGAACGAGGAATACTTCCTCTACCAAACCATGCTCGGCGCCTGGCCCGACGACGCCGCCGCCCGCGAAGGTTTCACGCCCCGCCTGCAAGCGTATATGGCCAAAGCCCTCCATGAAGCGAAAGTCCATACGAGTTGGATCAATCCCAATCAGCCCTACGACGAGGCCATGAGCCGCTTCATCTCCAGCATTCTCGATCCGGCGCGAAGCGGCGCTTTCCTCAACGACTTCGCCGAGTTTCACGGGCGGCTGCGCGACTTCGGCATGATGAACTCGCTGGCGCAAACGATCATCAAGATCACCGCTCCGGGCGTCCCCGATTTTTACCAGGGAACGGAGCTCTGGGATTTGAACCTCGTCGACCCCGACAATCGCCGGCCCGTCGATTTCGCCCTACGGCAAAGATGGCTCGCTCAACCTGCGCCAACGATCCGCGATCTCGTCGACCGCCGCGAAGACGGCCACCTTAAATTGTTCGTCGCGCAGCGCACGCTAACGCTCCGCCGCGATCGGGCCGAGATCTTCGCCGCGGGCGAGTATGTGCCGCTCGAGGTCTCCGGGCCCATGCGCGACCACATCGTCAGCTTCGCGCGCGTCCGGGATGACGTGGCGGCCGTGGTGGTTGTGCCGCGATTGCTGGCCGGCATCGTTCCTGCGAGCGTTTCGCCGTTCGCTGGGCGATGCTGGGAAGGGACGACCCTCGCGCTCGATCGCCTCCCCCGGCTCTGGCGGAATATTTTCACCGAGGAAGCGCTCGAAGCGACCGATTCATCGCTGTCGGTCGCCGAGCTGCTCGGGAATCTTCCGGTGTCCGTGCTGATATCCGCAAATCCTTCCGGTCAATAATGTGTTCCAACTTAGGCAAACCCTGCAAGGTGATTACTGTGGCTGACAATCCCGCAAAGCCGACCGAGACTCCCGAGACGCCGCCCGCGCCTCCGCCAACGCCCCCGCCGCCGTCGAAAGTGCTCGTCGTCGATATCGGCGGCACCAAAATCAAATTGATGGTGAACGGCCAAACCGAACCGCTCAAGGTCCCCTCGGGAAAAAAAATGACGCCCGCCCGCATGGTCGAGGCCGTGCGCGAGCAGGCGGCCGCCTGGGAATACGAGGCGGTTTCCATCGGCTACCCGGGTCTAGTCGGCGCGAGCGGCCCGCGTGCGGAGCCGGGGAATTTGGGACCCGGCTGGGTGGGCTACGATTTCGCCGCCGCGTTCGAGCGACCGGTGCGCATCATCAACGACGCCGCCATGCAGGCGCTCGGCAGCTACGATGGCGGTCGCATGCTCTTTTTGGGTCTGGGCACCGGGCTCGGTTCGACGCTGATCGCCGAACATGTCATTGTGCCATTGGAATTAGGGCGGTTGCGATACAACGGCGAAACCATCGGGCATATCCTCGGCCGCGCAGGTCTGGCGCGCCTGGGCAAACCGGCATGGCGCGCGGCCGGATCCGAAATCGTCACCTCGCTGATGGAGGCCTTCGTCGCCGATTACGTCGTCGTCGGCGGCGGCAACGCCAAGGTTCTGACCGATCTGCCGCCGGGAGCGCGACTTGGACACAATCTGACCGCCTTCCGCGGCGGCTTCCGTCTCTGGAGCCTCGAAGACGTCGCCACTCTCTCGACCGAAAACGCCCACGCTGAATTCGACCGGCGTCCTCGAGATTGGCGCATGATCTAAACGCAATGTGGCGGCAAGTTCGAAAACTTGCCGCCACGCCTTTGACACTTCCAACTGGCACACCCCGGCCAACCCAATTTTACGCTCGAACGGCCGCCAAGAGTTGATCGACGCTATCGCGATGCGCAGCCGGCGGTTCGTCAAACGCCGGCCCGCCTTCACCTTCGAAGCGCTCCAGAGCATCGATCTCCAGGGAGCCGACGCGCGGCCGATCGACTTCGTTGAAATCGCCTCGCAAAGCTTTAAGAGCGTATCGTTCCTCGTCGATCTCATACGACGTTCGGAATCCCATCCGCCGTAAAATCGGCATGGGGGGACACCATCCCTGGACGGCATGCTGCAAGAGAAATCCCGCGACGAGGGCTGACAAGGCGAACCAACGCCGATCGACGGCCGCGCCGAGCGTGAGGCCGGTCAACATCGCGATCGACGCGTTTGTCTCGAGAATTCGTTCGATGTCCCACTCTTCATCGAGTTCGCGCAAGCGCTTGTCGATTTCTTTCGGTTCCGCTCCCGCCAGAGCGGCGACGCTACAGCGCGTCTGTTTCCGAATTTGCTCATTGACGGCGTCCGATGTATGATCCGCAACGCGGCGGACAGTCGAAGAAACGATCATAGTCGATCTCCAAAAAAGGAATCCGCCCAAGCGGAAGGAATGTTCAAAACCGGCGAGTCGACCGAAGACCCACGTCCCCCGTCCACCCGCCGGCGCTGCATCCATCTCGGACGGTTAACGACAACCGCCAAAGAGAAAGGCCAAAAGAATAAACGGCAACGGCAGGCCCAGAAGCATCGCGGCCAGGCCCCAGCGGAGACTGCCCTTGCGATCCGACGGAGACGGTTCTTTATGAAGCATGATAACTCTCCTTTAAGGCGACATCGTACTTAGGGACGTTCGGGGAATTCCCCGTAGCTGGGGCTTACACGGCCGCCAGCTTGCTGCGCACCTCGTCGACCGTTGGTTTGGTCGCCGCCGCGGCGCTCCTAGCATCCGACTGCGTTAGAATCGGTTGCCAAGTATTGAATTGACTGCGCGTCGCCAGGAGCGTCGTCGTCACGACATCGGCTCCCGCTTCGTTGAGCTGTTGGCCGCTCTCCTCATTCGCCTTGCGGCCCCAGCGGCCGACGAGGATCTTGACGTTCGGCAATTGGCTCCGCAGCCGCTTGCACAGATACCGCGTATGGGCCAAACCTCCGGGCGGCACCGAGCCGATGCAAATGATCGCATGCCCCCCTGCGACCGCACGATCGACGATTTCCGCCGCCAACATTTCGCTCGGCACGATATCGAATTTCCATCGTTCCGCGCCCAGCAGCTTGCCCAACATTTCGAGCGCCAAATGATCGGCGCCGTCAAATGCCGGGCACGCCAGCACGCCGAGTCGCGTGGCTGGAGTCGAACCCGCGGGCGGCAACGGGGCCAGATCGTCGATCACTTCACGTGTGGCCCGCAGAATGTATTCTTCATCTTCGACGGTGATCTCCTCGCGGATGCGATCGCGTTTCACGAAGCTCAGCGCCGGGATGAGCAACTCATCGTAGACGGCGTCGGGGGGCAAGACTTTCAGTTGATCGTTCACGAGCCGGGTCGCATCGTCTTCGTCCCACGCCAGAAGACGCTGGTAGAGACTGACGGCGGGTTCCAGCGGCGGATCGTCGCCGAGGAGCACATCGAGAAATTCGAGCTGTGGCACGTACTTACCGACGACGAGCAAACAAACGGTCAAGGGAGCCGACAACACCAGCCCAACCGGCCCC
>JBAXFO010000417.1:0-4978 GCA_037139885.1 Planctomycetota bacterium | reverse complement strand
GAGAGAAATCCAACCTATGGCATTCTCGTTTTATTTCGCGAAGATCGCGATGGATTCTCTCTCGCTCAAGACGCTGCTGCTGTCGCGGATGATGGAGTCCGAAAACCCGAAATGCTTGACCGGGCGAGGCTCGTCCTCGTCTTGGCCTCGAACGAAGAGGGCGCTCAGCGTAAAAACGCCAACCAGGGCGACAAGGGCGAAAAGGCGTTTCATGATGTGGTCATCTTACCCCAAGAGACCGCGGATGATCCAGATCGATTCGTTCGCCGGAGAGCGTTGACAGGACGCCGTGTCCGTTTCCACAGCGGCGGGCGGGCAGCGCTCAGCGACGAAAAGCCGCGAACGATTTTAGCGCCGGCGTGCGTTGAACACCTGGCCATCGACATCGTGCGACCAGACTACCTGTCCGGCACGGTTGAATTCGGAGACGCGGCGCGCGTTTTGGCTGGCGACGAGGGTGTTGCCGTTGGCGAGGCGGACGGCGGAGCTAGGCCAGGGAGTGTTGAGGACGTTGACCTGGTTGCCGTTGGTGTCGTATTCGACGACGCGTTGTTGTTGGAAGTCGGGGATGAGGACATTGCCGTTGGCGAGCACGTCGATGTTGCCGAAGAGGACAGGAATCTGGGGCACTTGAAACTGTTTGAGAGTTTTGCCGGCAGCATCGACGCGGGTGAGGGCCCCGGAGTTGGTGATGAAGATGATGTCGCCGTTTTTGGTTTGCTTGGCGCGGAAGATGTCGTGCTGGGCGCGATTGACGAGGGTTTTCACTTCGCCGTTGCCGCGATCGACTTCGACGATGCGGTTTTGCAGCGTGACGATCATTTTGCCGCCGGGGAGGGCCTGGACGCCGATCGGATTGCCGCCGAGAGCTTTTTCCCAGACGATTTTGTTGGCCTTGGCGTCGCGGATGGTGATCCGGGCTTTTTGATATTCCGCGATGACGACTTCGCCGGTGCGGTCGGGGAGCACCATGGCGTCGACGGGATACGAATCGTCGAGCTGAAGTTTCCAGATGACTTTCTTGTTCATGTCGACTTCGACGACTTCCCCGATGACGGCCCGGCGAACGCCGCCGACGACCAGGCCGCGATTGAAGTTTTGATAAACGAGCAGCGTGTTGCCGAGCATGGGCTCGCGTTGTTCGAGCTTGGCGAGGCTGATGTCTTTGTGATTCTTTTCATACCAGGCGTCCCAGGCTTTAAAGCATTGTTCGCGCGATTGTTCGTTGGTGCCGAGCGAGGCGGCGGGAACTTTGCCGTCGCCCGCCAGACGAATGAGGATATCTTCGACGGCCCAGAGATTGTCGGGCGGCAGTTGCTTCAAACACTCGATAAGAGCCGGCACGGCGTCGCTGACCGCGGCGGCGTCGCGTGCGTTGACCAGGGCGACCCCCGCCCGCACGCGTACGACGGCCTCGGGATCTTTTAACAGTTTGCGAACGGCCGGTAGGTAATCGGTCGCCTTGGCGCGCACGAGAGCCTCGGCCGCGGCTCCGCGCTTAATCGGATATTTGTCTTCCAGCGCCTTGATCACCGACGGTTCCACGCCCATGGGCCCGACCGCCACGGAGCCGAGAGCCTTGCAAACTTCATCGGCGACAGTGAGATCCGCGGCAAACGGCAAAAAGCCGATGAGCACCTCGGCCGCTCCTGCGGGCTTTTGCTGGGCGATCAGACGCGAAGTCGCGACTTGAATGCCCGGCTCGACCTTGGCTTCCAGTTTCTTGCGGAGGTCTTCGGCGCGCTGGCGAACTTCGGGGTCGTTGTCGGTCTCGGCTTGCTTCAGTCCGACGACGGCGCCTTTGCCGATCTGAATGAGCTGAGCCGAAGCGGCTTCGCGGGTTTTGAATTCGTCGTCGCCCAACTCGCGAATCAGCGTTTTCATCTTGGCGGGGTCGGCTTCGGGGAACGTCTGCTTGCGCAAATAATCCAGGAGCGACTTCGAATCGCTCGCCAGGCCGACATCCTTGAGAATCTTCTGGTCGGGATTCACCGGCGCGGGCGTCGGCGCTTGTCCGTACCCCGGCCCCAGCAAACATCCCGCGACAAGACCGGCAAACAACCAGGATGACCGACTCATAACACGAGCCTCTGAGAAACGACACGAACGCTTGAGGAGTAGACGCACGACGCCGGTTCGGCTAACGCACTTCGCGTCCGTCTCATTAATCTACCATGGCTCGGCGAAAGGGGATAGCGATTTTGGCGGAGCTTCTGCCGCCTCAAGTTGTCCACGAGACGCGACGCTGCCGTTCCTCCGTTCGCCTTCTAGAATAAGCGAGCGGACCTTCCGAATTTGGAGTTTCTTCGATGAGTCACGATCAAGCGATCACGGCCTCGCCCCACGGCGTTTCCCATGGCGACACGCATGCCGGGGCTCCGTTCACCGTTGCGGAACTCGACGCTCTGCACTCGCAAGACGTCGCGGCAGGCCGGGCGGTCGTGGTGTTGATGTGCAGCATCTTCCTGATCGGCGTGTTGATTTACACGATCGTCGCTCTGAGCATCATTTTTTGAACGGTGCGGCGCTTTTATGATCGCGGGCACCCTCCACATCTTCGTCGCCTTCGATTGGGGCGACGAGATTCATCTCGACCGCGCCCAGAAGCTCATTCCCCCGGCGTCGTTTCAAGAATTGCTGCGCCGTCGGCGTACCCCCTCTTCGTTTTCTTTTCGCCCCCCGCCGCTTCATTTGAACCTCGGTTCGGTGCCGATCGACCTCCCCGAAGTCGGCAAGGCGACGGCCGCGGCCGGGTTGACGGTCTTCGATTTCGGCGGTGTGTCGCTGTGGCTGCGTGCGCCTTTGGATATGCCGGTCGACGCCTATCGCCGGCTCGCCGGCGGCCTGGCCGATTCGCGGGCGATCGTCGAATGCGCCCGCCAACTCCTCAAGCCCATCAATCAAACGCTGCTGCACGCCCTGGAAGATCCCCTCTGGCAAGACGACCTCAGCGAGGAATACTTCGTATTCCAGTTCGCCCCCGACGCCCTGCACTGTGCGGGCGATGAAGCCTGGCTCGCGGGCCTGGTCCATCTCGAAGTCGAACCTCTCAGCGCCGACGAAACCGCCGAAGCCTTACGCCACAAAATGAGCTACGGCCCCAACGACCTATTCATCCCCGATTGGTCCGCCGCCGTCCTGTTCGACCGCGATTGCGACGAAACGCTCCAGACCATCGAATTCGCCAATCTGCAGCTTCTCGAATTTCGCAACATCGACGACCGCCTCGACCAGAGCCTGGCCAACGCCTCCCGCGTCATCCATCCGCTCTCGCGATCGTATCTTCCCTTCTGGCGCGTTTACGCCCGCCCCATGAGGCAACTCGGCGAATTGAAAGTCGAAGCAAACACGCTCTTCGAACGCACCGGCAATGTCCTCAAGCTGGTCGGCGATTCCTATCTCGCCCGCGTCTATCGTCTCCTCGATATCCGCTTTCACCTCGACGCCTGGGAAAAGAACATCCAACGCAAACTCGAAGTCGCTGAGGGAGTTTACCAGGTCGTCTCCGATCAAGCCGGCTCGTTTCGGGCCGAGTTCCTGGAACTCGTCGTGGTCATTCTCATCGCCCTCGAAATCGTGATGGCGTTCGTCCGACATTGATGGGTTCAGCGCTAGCGCGCAAGCGGAGCGCGGACGTGGCTTATGCACATCAGCGCTCCGCTGAAGCTTGACCGAATTCTTGAATGGGACTTATTCGATCGGCAGTACGACGGCTTCGCCGCCCCCAGAACGCGCCTTCGATTTCTCTTTTTCCTGTTGGGCGAGGCTCTTGGGCAGATACGTAAACCAGTGTTGCAGGCCGCCAATAAAGGCGACGGAGCCGATCATGAGGCTCAAGCCCAGGAGGGCGAACCACACGCATTCCCGGCAGCGCGGCAAACGCCGAAAGACGCCGCCCCACAATTTTCCCGGCACGATGGCGTCTTTGAAACTCATCGTCGGTTCCTGGGGGGCGATCGTGATCAGCGCGCAGACTTGCGCGAGAAAGATCATGAAGGCCCCCGACGCGATCAGCAACGTCGCCCACAACGCACGTTCGAAGTTGTCGCCGGTCGGCAGACGCTGGTTCATGAAAATGGTGAAAGCGACGCCGACGCCGACGAAAAGAAAACACGCCCAGAACCATAACGGCAGCCCGGCGATCGCGCTGCTCACCTCGACGAGGCCCACCAGCGACGCCTGCTTGCGGTCGGCGAGCAGTTTTTTCGATTCGTCGTCGGCGAGCGATTTGCAAAATCCGCAGCCCGAACACCAACCCAACCCCGTCGGATCGATGAGCGTTTTGCCGCAGCGCGGGCAAGCGTCGCTCGCAGGCGGAAGTTTCGAGGGTTCGACCTTTTCAGCCGGGGCTGTGGCGCTGAGTTTCATGAGAAAAATCTCCGCGAACGTGACGACATCCGGAGAAAGTCTAGCTCATGAAAAGCGGCGCTGCGCAAGTTGGGCGGATCCTGTCCGTCACGGAGGCGCCGCAAAAGGGATTTCGCCTCAGCCTGCCAGCGGAGGATGCTGCCGATGCCAATCCGTTTCGCGTTCGTATTGGCGGGCGATGCGGAGGAGCTTTTCTTCGGCATAGGCCGGACCGAGAAGTTGCAGGCCGATCGGCAGGCGCGATTTCGTAAAACCGCAGGGAATACTGATGCCGGGGATGCCTGCGAGATTCGCGCTGATGGTGTAAATATCCGACAGGTACATCGCCAGCGGATCGTCGACGCGTTCGCCGATCTTGAACGCGGCCGAGGGCGAAGTCGGGCCGAGAACCACGTCGCAGGCGGCGAACGCCCGGTCGAAATCGTTCTTGATCAACCGGCGCACTTTGAGCGCTTTCAAATAATACGCGTCGATATAGCCGCTCGATAAGGCATAGGTTCCGAGCATGATGCGCCGTTTCACCTCGCGGCCAAATCCTTCGCCGCGGGTTTTGCAAACCATGTCGATCAGGTCTTTGTGAGCCGACGAACGATGACCGAAATGAACGCCG
>JBAXFO010000416.1:0-4984 GCA_037139885.1 Planctomycetota bacterium | reverse complement strand
GCGTGGGAGTGGGAGTGGGAGTGGGAATGGAATGTTGGGGCACTTCGGTATTCGGCACGACGGGCTTACCACCCGCTTTTGCAACGACGCCAGGACTGACTGCGGAGCGCGATGAGAACAGGTTCAGAACGACGAGCACGATGACCACAACACCAACCGTCGCGACGGCGCCGATGGCCGCGAAGATCGCGCCCCGACCGTGCAACAGGCTCGGCAATCGCTGCGGTTCGCTGCGTTCGTTCACAGCCGACTGCGTCTTGTGCAGCGCCAGTGCCATGGGCGCCACGGCCAGTACCGCGTGCGGCTTCGGCAGAGGCTTTCCCGCTTTTCCGTTCGGCTCCGCGAGTTCGGACGCCGAGGCCACTGGCATCCAAGTCGCGCGGTCTTGCGACACTTCGTGAAACGAACTGAGCCTTCCCTGGCTCTGCAGGGATCTCAGTTGGTCGAGGGACATCGGGCCCCAGACTTTTCCCTTCAGGCGAATAAAGTACGCAGCCATGGCTTGCCTCGCGGTTCAGGGACTGGGCAACGAATAGACCAAGGTTCCTTGCGGAAGACTGACGGGCGGCGCGGACACGGATGCTTGCCCGTAGATTCGGCCGAGGGGAATCCATTCGCCGCCCCCGTTCGCGTTCTTCCAGGCAGCGACGAGGCGATAATCGCTCGACACCTTCGGTTGCGGCTGAATGCGCCATTCGCGATCGACTTTCATCAAATAGCCCACCGGCGTCGCCAACGTGCGCTGAAGTTCGACGTTCTTCTCGTCGAGCATTTTCGGAAGCTTGGCGGCCGCGAGTCGAAAGCGGGGGAACTTTACGAGCTCATCGAACGCTCGGGGATGCGAAGTTTGCGTGCGTGGGTCTTCGGGATTCATCCACGGCACCGCCAGATCGACCTTGAAAGCCTTGATGGCGGCTTCGTGGTCGGCACAAAGTGCGCCGAGACACGGACTCGAATTCGATGTCGCTTTGACGAGGTCGCGCAGGAGCCGTAAATGGGCGATCGGATCCAACTGCTCCTTATCGCGCACCAGCGCCAGAATCTGAACGACGGCGGCCGGATCCTTCATATTGGCCTTCTCGATCGCGGCCAAAGCCTCTTCGGCGAGCACGGAGTGCGGCGCGCGAACTCGCGTTGTGTAGAGGAGCGTGCGCCGGGCTCCCGTCTTTTTCACGTCGGGCTTGTAGCCATAATCGAGAATGACATCAGCCGTGACGAGTGTGACCTGGGCGCCGATGAGCCGTGTGGCTTCTTTCACTTCGTCGAGAGGTTTCTTTAAGAGGAGATCGCTGGTGTAATAGTCGCCGTTGGAGTTGGTGTCTTCGGGGCGGGCCTTGGCTTTGAACTTCCAAAGTTCCGTCATCAATGGCGATTCGAAAATCTCGCGGTAGCGGCGCGTCAATTCCGCGGCATCGTGGTGGCGGAAGCGGCCCTGCGCTTCGATGATCGCAAAGTCGGGATGTTTGGGGGCGACCGGCATCTTGAGATAGCGGGCGAACTCTTCCGGCCCTGGAGTCTTCTTGTTCGCGAATCCCTGGTTCCAGTGATGGATCGCGCGCCAAATCGAATCACATGTCAGCGCTCGTTGCACCTCGCCGGCAAATTCGGCGTTCGGCGCTGTATCGACGAGGCCTTGAAGCGCTTGCAGATACGCGTCGATGTCGACGCCGTTTTCGCGAAACGCCTGGTTCATTTGGGCAAAACGGGCCTCGGTTTTGGCGGCAGTCGCCGCTCGCTTGCGCAGTTCCACCGCTTTAGCCCTGAGAATCGGATGCACGACGCTGACATCAGAGCTGACGTTCTTCGCGAGAACATCGAGTTTCTGCAAACTGCGTTCGACTTCGTCGAGTTTCTCTTCGAGCGCCGCGCCTTCGAGGCCCTTCTCGGAATCTTTCACCGCTGCGGTGACGCGTCGATATTCCTCGTCGTAAGCTCGGTCGCGGATCAGTTGCTCGGTCGTCGAGCGTTCTTTGCGTTCGCCCACGAGCCGATTGATCGCGAGCTTTTCGTCGTCGGTTTTGGCGGCACGGCGCGCTTTCACGACGGACGGCGCCCCCTCGACGGCGCCCGGGTCCGCTTGAACCTCAGCCAATAGACTCGCGAAGTGTTCGCGGCGATCCACCTCAGCTTTCTTGAATTTCGCGAGCCGCAATTTCTGCTGCACCATCTCTTGCCGTTCCATCGCCGACGCCGACTCGGCCCTTTCCAGACTCTGGTAAAACAACTCCGCTTCGACGAGGTTGCCATTGTCGAGTTGATTCGTGAGCTGCTTTACGCTGGCCTGGAACTGCTGCTCGAGGCCGCGCCGATAGCCGTTCAGCCAAAGAGTCGCCACCAGCAAGACACAGCCGACGCCGCCCCAAACGGCCCACTTTCGATAGCGGCGAACTTTCGAATGCTCGATCTCTTCGATCGCCCCGTGATAGCGGTCGCGCACGTCGACGGGAATGGCTCGGCGATATTCTTCAAGGGCTTTCCACTTAAGTCGCAACGTCTCGGGCGTGCGATTGTGTTCGAGGGACGCCGTCATGTCGTCGAGAGCGGCACGATACTCGCCATCGGTGGCGACGCGCTGGATCTCTTTCGCATTCCACGCCAGCACTGGCTTCACCTTGGCATGAATCGTCGCCGGCACTTCGCCTTCCATCTTTTGCGTCAGGTTCCGCCAACGCTCCAGCATGTCTTTCACTTGATCGATCTGCCGATGAGCGAACGCGGCCGTCAACTCTCCCGTCAACGCCTCCAACTGCCGAAGCTGCTCCGCATAAACACAATTTTTCAGTGCTTTTTGCACCGAGTTCAGCAGCGTGGCCGGCGGCGGTTGCGTGATCCAACCGGATGTCAGTTCGCCCTGCAGGGTTTGGAGCGCCTTGGTGTCGCGGTTGCGAATTGCCAGGTCGATATCGCGATCGAGTTCCTTCAAACGCGATTTTTCGAAATCGCCAATGCTCTCCGTCCAGACGGGATTGAGCGGATCGAGCTTCATGAGCGTCTGCAAAACCTGCAAGCGCTCGCTCACCGAGCCTTGAGCAAGGGCCAGACGCCGCAAGCGCGTCACGAGCGGTTCGATTTCCGCATGCTCGGCAAAGGCCCGATTGAGAGCCTCCGCCCCATGACTGTTGGGCCGCGGCGCGTCGGGCAAACCATAAGTCGCGGCCAATTCGTCCCAGCGATCGCGTTCGGGAAAATCGAGAGCGCCGAGGCTATCGAGAAGATCGGGCGGCAGCTGCGCATGATAAACCGCCTCGCAGCGCAGCCCTTTATTCAGAAACTCCTGACACACCACGAGCCGTTCGCTCGCCGCCTGACACGCATACGCATAATCGCGAGCCAACCCTTCGAGCCGGGCATCCCGCGTGAAATTGCTGCCCGCCAGCAGCGTGCGGATCTGCGAGACGAGTTGCGCATAATTGGGCACTGTCAACCTCCTCCATCACAACCCAAAACCCCACCACCGACCGCTCCCTGTTTAGCGGGGAGCCAGCGGCGACCGCGGACAGAATCCCTCGCGAAATCCAACGCCGCCGCGCGCGACCCTGACCGCGGTCGCCTCAGGCTCCCCGCTAAACGGGTCATCTGCCCTTTGCCTTCTTGCCGTCGAGATCGACGCGGACTTTCTCGCCATTCGGCCCGTTAAACACTTGAAAACACTCGAATTCGTCGATCTCACCCAGAAGTATTTCGATGCCAACGACGTTATCTTTGGCTCCCTTCTTGAAGCTCAGAGATCGGACTTTGCCGTCGCCGCTAAAATTCACGTGACTCGTATTTGCGTTGTAGGCCAAATCTTTAGACCAATCCTCGCGAAACGCAACGTAAATGGGTGCCCCCATTTTGTCCGTGCACCGCACGATGCCGCTTTTCAAGTAAAATGCCGCGAAGTTTGCAACGTCCTGATGTTCACGCTCGGCCAATTTGATGCCGTTCGCAATTTCCGCGACTTTATCTTTGTTCGCCTTCGGCCCTTTGTCGATTTCATGCTGCCAATCTTCGCGGAGTTTCTTGGTGTCAGGTTGTTGCCAGTCGAGCGTCCATTCGTTTTCAGCGACTCGAAATTTGCATACTTCATAAAACTTATCTGTACTGATATGTTTCCCCTTAAGGGTGAAATCGCGGCGCTTCTCGTTCTTCGCGATTTCGAACGATCGGCATTTTTGATCTTTGGCCGGAATAATTCGATCGATGTCCGGCGGCGGCAACAAGGCGGCAATATTCTCGACCGGTGCATTGACGATCAACTTGTGCGGGGGTTTTGAATGTTCTGCCTTCAAGACAAATTCATTGCGGGGGGGGACAATGATAGCGCTTAACAGTTCCGTGCGGTTCTTGTTCAGCAACGAAAGCTTCTCGTTTGCATTCTGCAATCTCTTCTCGGTTTCGAGAGAAGAATCGTGCTTGGCCTTCAAGTTGTCCTTCGCTTTTTTGAGGTGACCGGAAAGCTCCTCGATGTTCAGCGATTGCTTTGCCGATTCCCCTTTTACGACTGCAATTTCCTTCTTCGCTTCAGCGAGCTGCTTGTCGACCGCGGCCGCGCGTTTCTCCGCGGCCGCGGTCTTCTTGTTCTCGATTTCCTTGTCGGAATTGAGCTTCTTGTTGGCTTCTTCGAGGTCGGCGATCTTTTTCTTCTGTTTCTCGTCTTCGAGGCGGATGTTGTCGAGTTGGGCGCTGGTTCCTGTTTCAATTTGAGGTGAATCGGGGCGAGCGTAAACAGCATACACCGCGGCAAAGCTGGCGGCGATCGTCGTGACCGCGAAGAAGCCGGCGAAGAGCCAAGGGACAATACGGCGGCCGCTTGGCGCGCCCGCGTTCGGGGACGGTTGCGCTCGTTCGGTGACGTCCGGTTGCGCCGGTAGCGGAGGTTCGTTGGGGTTCAGCGGCTCCAAATCGGGTTCGAGAAGTTCGCCGTCGTCAGGGATCGAACGCAATCGCGGCGAGTTGACGGGTTCGGCCGGCGCAAACAAGATCGGTGCCGCGGCTTTAGAAA
>JBAXFO010000415.1:0-4997 GCA_037139885.1 Planctomycetota bacterium | reverse complement strand
CTTGGCGGCGGTCTGGGCGGCGCGGCCGGAGGCGGCGGCATCGGCGGCACGGGTCAACGGCCCGCCTTGATGCTCAGCCTCAGCGGCATCGGCCCCGACGGCGCGCCTCTCATCGATCTACGCATCACCGTCGACGAACGAACCAACAGCCTCATCGCCGCCGGCAGCCGCAGCGATCTCGCCATCATCGAGGCGTTGATCGCCCGGCTCGAAGACGCGGACATTCAGTTTCGCCGCAACGAGGCTTTCCGTCTACGAAACGCACAGGCGGCCGATGTCGCCGCATCCCTCAGCGATTTCATCACGAAAACGCTGACGGTCATGCGGACCGGCGGACAGCTCACGCCCTTTCAGGAAATTCAGCGCGACATCGTCGTCGTCGCCGAGCCGATCAGCAATACGCTGCTGATCTCCGCGACGCCGCAATACATGGACGATGTCCTCCGCATCGTCAGTCAGCTCGACTTGATGCCGCCGCAAGTCGCGGTGCAGGTGTTGGTCGCCGAAGTCGATCTCACGAATTCAAACGAATTCGGCGTCGAAATCGGCCTGCAAAGCCCCGTGCTCTTCCGGCGCGGCGTCACTCCCGATCCCTCGTTCAGCACGGGCACAAACCCGACCGCCTCGCCCGGGTTCCCGTTCAACACCACGGTCCTCGGCAATAATCCCGCCGTGTCGCCCGCGGTCGTCGGCTATCAATCGCTGAGCAACCTCGGCGTCGGCCGGGTGTCGTCGCGCAGCAATATCGGCGGCTTCGTCTTCTCCGCGTCGAGCAACAGCGTCAACATTCTCGTTCGCGCCTTGCAGACTCAGGGACGGCTCGACATCCTCAGCCGGCCGCAGATTATGACGCTCGACAACCAAACCGCGATCATCAACGTCGGCCAGGAAATCCCGATCGTCACCTCGAGCAACGTCACGGCGACGGGCGTCGTGCAAACGAACATCGAACGCAAAACATCGGCGTCATCATGCAAGTGACGCCCCGCATCACGCCGGAAGGCCGCGTGTTGATGCGCGTCATCCCCGAAATCTCATCGATCGCGAATCAGAACTATCCCCTGGGCAACGGCCTCGTCAGCACGTCGCTCAACATCCAGCATCTCGAAACGACCATCTCGGCCTACGACGGCGAAACCGTCATGCTGGGCGGCCTGATCTCGATGCGGGATGAGAAGAACGAGAACAAGGTGCCCTGGCTGGGCGATGTGCCGTACCTCGGCTCGATGTTCCGCTATCGCTCGCAGTACAAGACGAAGACGGAATTGCTCATCATCATGACGCCGCACATCGTCCGCAACAAAGCCGACGGCGAGCGCGTCCTCGCGGACGAAGCCCGCAAGATGGACTGGGTTTTGGGCAGCGTGCTGAAGGTTCAAGGGGCTCATTCGCTCGACCTGCCTGCGACCTCGAACATGAACGTGCCCGCCGGAGCCCCGGTTCCGCCGCAATCGTTCATTGAAGAAGGCCCGCTGCCGCGGGTCATGCCGAACGCTAATCCGGCCGCACCGAAAGCGGTCGCGCCGATGCCTCCTGCGACCTCGGCGAACACGCCGCTCCAAGCTCCGCCGGTGATCAATCAGCCGGCCAATACCGTCGTGCCGATGCCGTTCCCCTCGCAGGTCCCCAGCGGCGTACCGGTGAATCGCCTTACGCCATCGTCGGCGGTCGTCCCGGGCGAACCGCTTCCTTCGAGCCGAGGGAACACCGTCTCGGCGACGCCGATTCCGAATTTCTTCCGCGGCGATCCTCCGGTGACGCAGTTGATTCCCAATCAAACCTCGAGTTCGGAGGGATCGCGATGATCCGTCGTCGTATCGCTGGCGCGGCCTTGGTCGCCGTCGTTTTGATCCAGGGTTGCGTCGGAGCCGATGGAGGCGCCGTCAAGAGCTTCCATCAGGGCGCTGCCGAAAAGGCGACCGAGGGCTCGATCCAGCAGGTGCAAGCCCTCTGGGAAAACCGCGTCATCACGACCCCCGATGTCGCCAATCGCGGCGCCCCGCTGATCGGTCTCGCGGGCCGCATTTATTTCTTCGGCGAAGAAGTCGGTCATCCGCGGGCCGCCAAGGGAACGCTCACGGTCGACGCCCATGAAGTTCTTCCCGACGGCAAAACCCGTATGCTCGAACGCTGGGAGATCGATCCGCGCACGCTCATGAAACTGGGCCGCAAAGACACGATCGGCTGGGGCTACACGGTCTTCCTTCCCTGGTCGAGCTACCGCCCGGATATCGGTCGCATTCAGTTGCAAGCCAAGTTCGTTCCCGAACAAAACGGCACGCCGTTGTTCACCGAGCAATCGTCGGTCTCTCTCCGCCAAGAAGGCCCGCCGGTCATCTCGTCGAACATCATCCCGACCTCGGGGCGCAAATAATCCCTTTGAGGGGAAACGACTTCAGCTGACATGCTCACACGCTTCTTTCGGACCTTGCAAGCGAAGCGGCGGCTCATCGCCGCACGTTCGAGCGGATATTCGGGATATTTTTCCGATTCTCTCGAGTTTTCGGAATGTCAACCGCGGTCGGGAACTTCCCTGCCTCCCTACGACGGATTGGCCGAAGTCTGGCACGACTATGCGGCTCCGTGCCAGTGGGACTACGCGGCGTTTCTCGATGGCTTGGCCCAGGCGGGTTCGTTCGAACTCCGCTCCGTGCTCGATCTTGCCTGCGGCGCCGGCCTCCTTGCCTCACGCCTGGCCGTCACCGTCCCCGATGTCGTCGGCCTGGATCTCTGCGAAGCGATGCTCGAGCGTGCCCGAGCGCAACCGCTCTCGGCGAAGGTGCGCTACGTTCACGGCGATTTTCGCGCTTTCCAAATCGGACAAACCTTTGATGCCGCAGTCAGCGGCTTCAATTCCCTGAACTACGTGCGCGACATCGGCGAGCTTCATGCGGTGTTTCGCCATGTGGCGCAGCATCTCGAACCGCATGGCGTCTTCGTGTTCGACACCATCACACGCGCCGGCATGGAAGCCACCGCGGGACTCTACTACCACGTGCGGACGCCGACGACGCGCTTCGCGATCCATTTCTCGTTCGACGCCTCCGCGGGCCACGGCGCCGCCTTCGTCCATCTTTCTTCCGGCTGCGAGCGGCACGACCGTATTCCGTTGGACCCCGCCGACGTGCTGCAAGCCGCTCGCGAAAGCGGTCTTGTCGTCGACGACTATTTTTCGCATGCCCTGCTGCCGGGCCGCTGGTTCACGGGCGGCGTCTGTTTTTTCATCCTTCGCAAGCAGCGTCGGACTTAAGGAGATTTACGACCGCGAACAATTCTCGATCAGCCGGCGCCGAAGCTGCGAACGACGCAAATCCATCTCGACTTCCTTTCCTATAAAAGACCATGAAAAGACCGGGCCGCGATCTTTTGGGGGAATGAATGCCTACCGAGCGGAAACCTGCCAGCCCCGCCGACGATCGACTCAAAGTCCTCATCATCGACGACGACGCGGATCATGCGGAAGTCGTCGCCGAGAGCCTCGAACGGTCGGGGTACGCCTGCATCATCGCGACGTCGAGCGCGGAAGGCGTCCGCCGCATCGAACGCGATGAGCCGAACGTGATCCTCACCGATTTGCGCATGGACGGCCTCGATGGCCTCGCGATTCTCCGTAAGGCGAAACAAGATCTGCCCGAATGCGAGGTTCTCGTCATCACTGGGCACGGCGACGTGCAGACCGCCGTCGAAGCGATGCGGGCCGGGGCCGCCAATTATTTGCAGAAGCCGATCAATCTCGGCGAGCTCCGCGCCCAGGTCGAGAAGGCGGCCGAGAAGGTGCGGCTCGTACGCACGAATCTCGAACTCAAGGCCCAGATCGACGAGAAGTTCGGCTTCGAAGGCGTCGTCGGCAACAGCGCGAAAATGCACGACGTCATCGCCAAACTCAAAAGCATCGCCCCCACCTCGGCGACCGTGCTCATCCAGGGCGAGACGGGCACCGGCAAGGAACTCGTCGCCAAGGCGATCCACAACAATTCGCCCCGCAAGGCGAAGAACTTCGTCGCCATGAATTGCACCGCCATCAATCAAAACCTGCTCGAAGACGAACTGTTCGGCCATGAGGCTCACGCCTTCACCGGCGCCGATCGCCTGCGCAAAGGCCGCTTCGAACACGCCAACGGCGGCACGCTCTTCCTCGACGAAGTCGGCGACATGCCCGTCGAATTGCAGGCGAAACTCTTGCGCGTTCTCGAAAACCAGGAGGTGACGCGCATCGGCAGCAACGAACCGATCAAGGTGAACGTTCGGCTCTTGTCGGCCACGCATCGCGATTTGGAAGCCGCGGTGGCCGCGGGTACGTTTCGCCAGGATCTTTATTTTCGCCTGAAAGTCGTCACGGTTCGTCTGCCCCCCATTCGCGAACGCAAAGAAGACATTCCGCTTTTGGCCTCGCGTTTCATCAAGGAATTCAATCTTCTGCACAACAAGAAAGTGACCGGCATCGCCGAACCGCTCCGCAAAGCGATGTACGCCTACAACTGGCCGGGGAACGTCCGCGAACTGCGCAACGCCATCGAGAGCATGGTCGTGCAAGACATCGACGGCATCCTCAATCTCGACGATCTGCAAGACGGCGACGACCTGCGCGCCGCGTCAGGCGAATCCGTCAAACCGACAGGCGACCAAAGCCTCATCGGCCGCCCCCTGAAAGAGATCGAGCGCTTTTACATCGAGCAAACCCTCGAACGCACCCAGGGCAACCGCGAGGAAGCCGCCAAAATCCTCGGCATCGGCGAGCGCACGCTCTATCGCGACATCCAGGATTGGAAGCTTCAAGATCAAGTGAAGAAGGCCCTCGCCGAGGCGGGAGGCGACGTCGACAAGGCCGCCGAACTCATGAACGTCTCCCCGGCCGTCCTCCACCGCAAAATGAAAAAACTCGGCCTCATCAGCGACGACGATGACGATTCGCCGCCGGCGGATTGACTGAGTTGCGCGGAAACAACGGGGCTCGGTTCGCGGGACGAAGATGCCGGTGCGGCTGATTCCCTAAATAC
>JBAXFO010000414.1:0-5003 GCA_037139885.1 Planctomycetota bacterium | reverse complement strand
ATCTTACATGGGCGTGGACCGACGCCGAGGACATCGCGCTGCACCGTCGGCAGCGATGCGGTCGACGGGTCGTCGTGCTCGCCGAGGTACGCGACTCCTTCCCCTTCGATCACGTAGTAAAGGGATTCCGCTCCGACGTAGAGGTGGACTCCCTCGACGGCCCCTGGAGGCACGACGACCTCTTGGAAGTAAACGGCGCGGCCGCCGAGCTGGCGCTGAAGGAGCCAGCGAATTTCGACGACGTTGTCGGGCCGGCAGTCCGGGTCGCCTTCGCTCATCAAAAGGTTGCGGTAACGGACCGGCGTCGTCTCGGCGGCGTCCAGGTAAACGACCTTATGAAAGCCGATGAAGTAGTTTCGCAACGTCTCGGTATTTTGAGGCGAGTCCGGCTCCGGCGAACGCGGCGTCTGATGGCTGCGCCCGTAGTTGTCGTCCCACGTCGGCGCGTCGATCCGCAGGCCGGTTCGGAAGTCGACGTCGTCCTCTCGAAACGCGATTTCGATCCCCTGGAGCGCCTTGAGGTCGTGCAAAGCGCTCTTCAGCTCGTTGCGGGCGGTAATCGACCGGTGGCGCCCCATCTGATCGAGAACCTCGATGTCGTGCGTGCAGGTGGGCGGCGGCTCGAGCGTTTCCCACACTTCCACTTGAAACGCCTTGATGGCCTCGTCGAACGTGAGTTTGACGGTCGACGCCGGCCCACGCTCCTGGAGCGGCGTGTCGAGATTCGTTCCCTCGGGGACGAGGTGAAACCAAGCCTGGACCTGATCGCCAAGGAGTCTGCCGTGCGCCCGCGCCGCCTCGACCAGGCGGGACGCGCGATATTCGATGCGCAACATGTTGCAAAGAAACTGTGAGTCGAGAAATACCTCGGCCAGTTGCACGACGACGTCGGACTTGGCCTGGACCGACCGGACGTTGTACCGATAGCGCGGACTGACGCTCGCGTTGAAATGACGCTGGTGACAAATCCGGTCGCCGAAGGAGACGATTTTGAAAACCTCGTGCTCCGTCCCGGAAAAGAGATCGCTAAAGGTCGGTTCCATCACGTTCGCTCCAGCAGGTGATCGGCGACGCGGAAGGAATTCGCCTGAATCGTCAGGGTCGGGTTGCAACTTCCGGAGGTCGGCATGAACGCTCCGTCGGTGACGTAGAGGTTGTCGAATTCCCAGGCGCGGCAGTTGGGATCGAGGACGGAATCGCGGGGGTCGCTACCGAAGCGGGCGCCTCCCAGAATGTGGTTGGCCATGCGGGCGCGGGCGTTTTCCGCCATGAAGATACCGCCTGCCCCCTGAAGCGGATAGTCCCGGCCGATGGGATCGCCGCCGTAGCGGAGGACGTTTCCGCACTGCTCGGCGAGAACCTGCATGAGGTAGACGTCGTGACTGTGCCAGGTCTTGACGATATAGGCGACGGGGCGGCCCAACTTGTCGACGATTTTCGGGTGGAGTTCGATCCGGTTGTCGAATTGCGGCACTTGGTTGGCCATGAAGCTGACCGACAGGCCGCGGCCGAATTCGCGATCCAGGAAATCCACCAGACCCTGTCCGCAGAGGCTGGTGTCGCAAGTGAATCCTTTCCACAAGGTGTCGAGATCCTGGCTGCCGTGCGTGCGGAAAAGCGATAACGGCAGGGCTTGATCCGAGGTGTTGTTGTAGATCGCGCCGCCGGCCCACAACCCCTCGGAACGAATGAAATCGTCGGCGGCGCAACAGTCCGTGGCCCAGTCGGCGTCGAGCGCTTTGGACTTGTCGTATCGTCCCGGCATGAGGGCCCGCGCGCCGCCGAAGCAGTGCGTCAGAAAGTATCTTCCCAGTAGAGGATTTTGGTTGATGCGGCGGTCGAACTCGGGACTGAGCGTCGCGGACAGCTTGAGCAACCGCACCGACTCGATGGCGGAACACGCGACGACGACGAGGTCCGCCTCGACGAAACGTTCCTTGCCGCCGGGATCGAGATAGCAAACGCGGCGAACGCGCGAACCGTCGCTGACGAGATGCGTCACGACGCAGTTTGGGCGCAACTCGAAATTGGGCAGTTCCCGGATGGGACGCAGCAGCGACACCCAGGTATTCGACTTGAGGCCGAGCGGATCGCCGTAGCGGTTGACATAACTGCACTTCGCTGACTCCGGATCGAGCGGCGCCTTGCGGCCGCTGGGATCGTGGTCGCGGGTGATGACCGCCAGCGGCGTGCGATAGGGCTTGGCGTTCGAGCCGAGGCGCCGGCCCAACTCCTCCATGCCTTCTTTGGCGAACTGGCTGATCGGATTGGGAGTGAGCGGCGGCTGGTAATTGTCCTCGCTGAACGGCTTCATCTGGTTTACGCGCGTGCCGTTGAGTCCGACCAGTCGTTCGGCGCGGCAGTAATACGGCTCGAGTCGATCGTAGTCGATCGGCCAATCGCGTGCCTCGCGACGCACGTCGTCGTTGGGATCGTGACGCAGGTCGGATCGTCCTTCGTTGAAGCTCCGCAGCCGCAGGTCGGTCGGAGTGAAGCGGAGCGAGACGCCGCCGTAGAGTTGCGTCCCGCCCCCGACGACTTGAGCCGTGTAGCCTTCGATGGTGGCGTAGTCCTGGCCGTCGCCGCCGCGATAAACGTGCGGTTCGTCGTTCAGATCGGGTTCGACGTGGCTCGAGTAATACGACTGGCCGATGTTGGCGACGTCTTGCACGTTGAGGATTTTCTCGGCGCCGTCGGCGATCAACTCGTCGCGGCGGAAGTCGCTCCGCCGGCCGGGCGAGTCGTCGCTGGTTCGCAGGAGCGGTCCCTTGTCGAACACGAGGACCGACCGCCCCGCCTTGGCGAGCACGTGCGCGATGGGAGCGCCCCCCGCTCCGCTCCCGATGATCACCACGTCGAACTTCGTCTTCATCACAGGTTCTCAGCGATAGTCGTCGTTTCGTCCGAGAGGTTTTTCGAGGGCGGCTCGCCAGTCGAAAAGAGGCTCTCCCGTCGTGGAGTCGGCGAACCGCTCCGCGAGATACGCCCACGCCGCCGCCCCGACGTTGCCCGAATAGCGCGGATGCCCGAACGCCGCGGTCACCGCGTGGCGACGCAGCAGATAGAGGAAGAACTGCGGGCTCTCGTAGGCCGAGTAGTCCCAGCCGTCCACCCGGTTGCTGGCCATGTCTTGGTATAGTTGAACGAAGACTGCCGAGGGCAACTGACTCGGCTCGACGTGCGGGTAGCGTCGCCGGAGCAGCGCGTCGATTTCCAGGAGGCAAATCCGATAATCGATCAGCCGATGGCTCTCTTCCCGCGCGAGCAATTTGTCGATGCCGTTGACCTCGCCCACGGATTTGATGAGGTGATAGAGCATGCCGACTTCGGCATCCTTGGCCGGTCGCCGCAAACCGTCCGCGTATCGTCGGAGGAAGTTCTCGGCGTCGGGCGCCCGGAAAGGGAGGATGTGCTGAGTCAGCCGGGTGAGCAGCCGAACCTCCCACATTTCCAGCGCCAGCGGTTGCAGGAAGCCGTCGGTAAAGAATCGCGACCAGACCTTGCCGTTGTCCAGTTCGACGCGCTGCGGATTGACCGGATCGGGCATCAATTGGCCGTCGGCGACGAAAAGGTACCGGTGCACCTGCCCTTTCGGGACCAGACAGGTGAGGGCGAAGTAACCGGTGTCCTCGTCCAGAAAACGAATCGGCCGCAGGGGCAACGGTTCGTAGAGCGTCGCGAACGTGCCGAGCACGGCCACCTGACCGGGAGCGCTCGTCCGCGCGTCGATACGGTAGACGAACGTGACCTCGTTGCAGTCGTCGCGGCCATCGGCTCGTTCGCGGCGGTCTGGGGTGACGAGCGGAAAACGCCACGCTTCCGCACACGTCTTGGCCAGATCGCCGGCGCGGACGAAATGCCTGGCGCAATGGTTCAGGACCCAGAGATCTTCGGTATCGACGATCATCAATCGTAACCGCCGAAAGTGAGCAGGACCGTTTCGCCGTCGACCGCATTCATCAGGCCGTGCAATTGGCCGGGCTTGAGGAAGACGAGGTGTCCGGGCGACAACGTGCGGACCTCGATGCAGCGTTCGCGGTCGGGCATTTTGCACCAGTCGCCGAGCGCGATCGAGGCTCGGCCGCGCATCAAGAAGAAGATCTCTTGATTGTCGCGATGCCGATGCAAGCCGATGCCGCCGGGGCCGGCGAAACTCGCCAGATCCACGTAATCGACGGCAAAGAACGGCTCGGACCGTCCCGCGCTGTCCTTATGGCCGAAGGCGTCGAACTGCCACGGCTCCAGCGTTCTCGCCAATTCGTGCATGCCGCCATATCGGCCGTAGTTCGACAGCAAGTTGAAATAGTGAATCGTCCCGACGCCGCCGTGCGGCGCGGAACTGAGGCCCCCCGCGAGGCAATGCTCCTTGCCGCGCAGGATCATGTTGAAGCGGTAATGGTAGTTGGCGCCTCCTTGCGAGTCCCAAACCTGTCCCGACTCGTCCGCCCATGCCGCTTCGACGTGCAGCGGCAGCGTCGGGTGCATGGCGCAATCGGGCGAGATTTGATTGAGGAACAGGTCGTCCTCCCCTCGACGCGCGAAGTCCGCGCGGTTGCCTCGAATCAAGTCCGGGCTCGCGAGCAATTCGCCGCGATCGAAGGCGGCTCGGCCGGCATCGTCCAGGCGTTCGCGCAGATCGGCCCCAGGACAACCCCAAAGTTCGATCTCATAACGACCCGTCGACGCGATATACGGAACCGCTATTAGGTCCGGCGTGGCCCGTCCCGCCACGCGGAGCCAGACTCGAATGCAATTGCCGAGTTCTCGCCCGGCCGCGCGCGCCAGCATGGAATCGGCCCCGCCGCGATACGAGAGTTTGAGAAACGGACCCGTCCACTCGCCGACCGTCGCCCACCCGCGAACGAGCGACGCGTCCGTGGGACGAAAATCGCGGACGTTCTGTTTCTGAAAGTCCCCTTTGTCGTTTTGCCGCGCGGCGTCCAAGACCCATGCCGCGTCTCCCTGCGGCCCATAAAGATCCAGAGATGCGAGCGGGATCAAAT
>JBAXFO010000413.1:0-5005 GCA_037139885.1 Planctomycetota bacterium | reverse complement strand
CGATGATGAGGGCCAACATGACGGCGTATTCAACCGCGGTCGGGCCATCTTCACGGCTGAGGAAATCGACGACGAAGTTCTTGAGGCTGTTCATGGTCATTGTCCTTTCGAGAAAAAAAAGAAGGTCGTAAAGTTTGTCGTTCCATTGAATGGATTCGTTGTTGCTCGATGCTGACGGCGAGGGCCGCCGCTGCGGTCGTTAACTTCCGCTGGCGGCGGAGTTCAATGCGACATTGCTGAACACTTTGTTGGCGTTGCTGCCGAGAGCTGTGATCGCGGTGATGCAAACCACGACGATCAGAGCTAGCATGACGGCATACTCGACGGCGGTGGGGCCGTCTTCGGCCTGCAGAAAGATCCGGATGAATTCGTACGTACGCATGTCCTGTTCCCCTTGTGTGGCCGCCCAGGCCTCTCCTCGGGCGGGCAGCCCTCCAATCGCTCGATCTTTGTGAAACGATGAGGCGGGAAAGAGTCGGAACTCTTGGCCGTCCATCCCTTCGGCAGCCTGGCGACCCGCTCGGGGCCCATGGCTTTGCGTCGCCGCCTCGCGGCGGGTTTGCCTTTTCGAGGAAGAGAGGAAGTTGATGTTATTCGACGCCCCGCGAGCTCGTTGACTCGTTCGCGTGACTCGCGTGCATCCTCTCGCCGTGAACAAACCAAAGGTAGGTCGAAGAAAATGGTCCGTCAAATTGCAGGGGCGTTTTTTTCGGAATATCCCGGAAATTCCACGGAGTTTGGCATCGAGGCGAGGCGCCGACTGGAAGCGCCAAACGCGTGCGATTCGGGCTCGCAGCGGCTGGCGGAGCCGCGTGCGCCGGAGCCATCGTCATTCCTTGGTTTTCGCCTGGATACGAGCTTCGGCCGCGACCGAAATCCGGCGCAGCGCGTTCATGGTTTCTTGCCAGGCCTTGAGTTGGACGCGGTCGTCGGCCGTGCGTGCCGCCTTGAGTTTGTCGGTCACCTTGGCGATATGAGCCAGATGTTCCGCGTTGGCGTTGAGGAACCGCAGGGGCGTCAGGCGGTCGTCGGCGTCGCGGCAGGCTTCCAGGGCCTTCTCGACGACGCCAAGCTGCTCCTTGAGGGCGCTGACTTCCACCTTGGGCCAGGTTTCGACGATGTATCGCCGCGCCTGCCGATGGTCTTCGCTCTGGATGGCCCACGATTTTCGCAGGCTTTTGAGCCGTTCCTGCAACTTTTCCCATTCCGGCACCAGAACGCTCGCCTTCTCGAAATGGGCGATCGCCTCGTCGAATTGGGCCTGGCTTTCGAGAATCGTCCCCTGTTCCACCAGCTTGACGGCGATCTTCTGCTTCTCCGTCTGTTCATTCCGCTGGGCGATCGACTCGGCGATGCGCTCGGTGGACTCGCTCACCTGGGCCCGCAGCTGGGTGAGCCGGGCCAGCCCTTTTTCGCCCTCTTCGGGAGCGACTTTGCTCGTGGCCCGCTTGCCGGCCAAATGGCGGATTTCCTCGCGTTCGTGCCGAATATCGGCGATTTCGCGATCGAGAAAGACGAGCGTCGCATAAGCATGTTCGAGCGCTTTCTCCAGCGACTGGCCCAGCAGCACACGCTGAACGCCGAGACGTTGATCGATCACTTGCCGCGTTCCCAGCATGCGGACGAACAGCTGTTGGCGGCGAATGTCGAGGCTGGTGAGATCTTCCGCCTCGGGGCGCGCCGAAACCGCACATACCAGCGGCCGATCGTCGACGATGGGAGCGGGGAACTGAGCGATTACGGTCGTGCCTTGCGACACTTTGACGAGGGCCAGATGCGCGACGTTTCCTGGCGTGGCCGCCACACCGGCGGCATCGGTCGTCAAGTCGATGGGACGCGGCACGCCCCCTTCGACGCGCACCGTAAGCCCTGCCAGCGGTTGCGACGTTTCTTGATCGATTACCTGCATTTTCAGAGGAGCGGACAGCGTGGGGACCATGAGGGCGCGGTAGACGACTTTTTCCGCGGGGGAGAGATTGTCTTCACGGAAGCGATGCCACAGCTGGCACGACGACACTCCTGCCATCGACGCCGACCGAGCTTCAAGAGCCGCCCACGGCACACGCCGCGCACGCCATTGGCCGGCTTCGGGACTGATCCGACTGAGCGCGAACACCGTGCCACGGCCGACCGTCGGCGCGTCGGCCAATTGCCCGCCATGAATCGCGAGCTCCACGCGGTCGTCCTTCACGCGGACGATCGTGCCAACGAGCGGAAATGGCTCCGCGATCAGCTGCGCCGCCAGATGCGCCAGGCGACTCCGATCGCTGGTCAGCAGCGTGCGCGAACGAGGCCCCGGCAGACCGCTCAAACCATCGAAAAACCGGCCCTGGATGCGGAATTGACCTTCGTGATACGTGACCAACAAGAACCATGTCCGCCGCGGCGACACATCCTCGAAACCCTCGACCGCCGCATCGAGCCCCTCGCGGCGAATCGTCTCCGCCAGCGGATGCGACAGGGCCGCGTCGACCTTGACGAGATCGCCCAACGCCCGTTCTGTCCGCTGCGCCACGTCGCGCGGAAACTGCTCGCGAAACAGTTCCGTCGCCACCGCCCGATGCTCGCTGAGCAGCGCGACCACATGCACGCTGTACGGCTGCCGGCCCGGCGCGAGAGTTTGCCCGATCCCCGGCGAGGCGATGGCGAACAGCCAAAACACGGCGACGATTCCCAGCCTCATCGCAATTTCTCCAGGTCCTGGAAAAAGCGAGGATATGTCTTGGCGACGCACCCCGGATTGTCGATCGCCACGCCCGGAATGCGCAAGCCGATCAACGCCAAACTCATCGCCATGCGGTGGTCGTTGTACGTCTGCACCACCGCGCCTCGGAGCGGAGCCGGAACGATCGTCAGGCCATCGGGTTTCTCATCGACATCGCCCCCCAGCCGGCGCAGCTCGATCGCCAGGGCCGCGAGTCGATCGGTCTCTTTATGCCGAATGTGGCCCACGTTGCGAATCGTCGTCGGTCCTGCGGCGAAGCACGCGACCGCGGCCAACGTCATCACCGTGTCGCTGATGTCGTTCATGTCGACATCGATGCCGCGCAGCGGCCCCGCCGTGACCGCCACGCCATCCGTTCCCCATTCGACGCCGCAACCCATTTGGCCCAAAACCTCGGCGAAACGAACGTCTCCTTGCAGACTCGCGCGTGTCAAGCCCTGGACCGCGACGCGTCCTCCCGCCACCGCCGCGGCCGCGAGAAAATAGCTTGCCGCGGAGGCGTCCGGCTCGATCGCGTATTCCTCGACGCCGCCGGTCTGCGAACCGGGGATGCGGAAGACTTGGTAGTTTTCGTGCGTCGCCTTGAGGCCGAATTGCTCGAGCATCGCGAGCGTCATGGCGACATAAGGAATCGACACGAGAGCGCCGTCGACGCGGATGACGACATCGCGTTCGGCGAACGGCGCCGCCATCAGCAAGCCGCTCAGAAATTGGCTGCTGACATCCCCCTTCACGGTCATGTCGCCGCCGGCCCAGCCTTCGCCTTCAACGACGACCGGCGGGCAGCCCGTGCCGTTCTCCGACCGGGCCCGCACGCCCGCTTCGACGAGGGCGTCGAGCAAATCGCGGATGGGCCGTTCGCGCATGCGGGGCACGCCGTCGAGTCGATATTGTCCGCGTCCCAGAGCGACCATGGCCGTGAGAAACCGCATCGTGGTGCCGGAATTGGCGACGTTGAGATCGGCGGCGCGGGCGGGAATTTGGCGTCCCGTGCGCGGCGCGACCACGCCGATCGTGGCCTCGTCCCAGTCGGCTTCGACGGAGAAGCCCAGCTGATCGAGCGCGGCGACCATGACTTCGGTGTCTTCGCTCTGCAGCGCCCCCGTGAGCCAGCAGCGCCCTGTGAGCGCGGCCAACACCAGGGCCCGGTTCGTGATGCTCTTCGAGCCCGGCACGCGCACCTCCGCGTGCGGCGCCTTCGTGAAGGGGAGGATTTCAAGGCAAGGAGGATACTTCATGAGAGTTCTGGATACGTGACGCGGACGAGAAACAACCCTTGAGCCGCGGCGGTCGGGCCCGCCTGGGCGCGATCTTCCGCTCGCAAGATCGCGGCCACCTGCTCCACGGGCCAAAAACCCCGGCCCACATTCATGAGCGTGCCCGCGATCGCCCGCACCATATTGTACAGGAACCCGTCCGCCTCCACGTCGAGCCAAATCCAGTCGCCGAAGCGATTGACGCGCAGGTGCGTGATCGTCCGCACGCTGGTCGCCCGGTTGGGCCATTCGGTCTCGAAACTGTGGAAATCGTGTTTGCCGACGAGCACGGCCGCCGCCTCCGCCATCGCCGCCGCATCGAGCCGATGCCGCGTCCAACAGCAGTAGCGCCTCAGGAAAAGATTGGGGGTGGCCCCGTCGTGGATGACATAGCGATAGAGCTTCCGCACCGCGTCGCGATTGGCGTCAAAGGCGGCGGGCATCTCTGCCGCAGCGCTCACCACGACATCGTTCGGCAACTGCGAGTTGAGGGCCCGCGCCCATTGCGCAATGGGAATCTGCGACACCGTCGAAAAATTGACGACCTGGGCCAACGCATGCACGCCCGCATCCGTCCGCCCGCTGGCGTTCACGCGGACCCGGCTCTCTTTCGTCAGCGCCGAGATGGCGGCTTCGAGCGTTTCCTGGATGGTTCGATGTCCCGGCTGCGTCTGCCAGCCCGCGAAATCGCCGCCATCGTAGCTCAGCGTCAGTTTGAGGTTGCGCATGTTATCATCATGCGGATTTCCCAGGCGAACGGACAAGAGCGTCGGCCCTCAGAGGTGCGTCTGGTATAATGAAGATGTGACATCCACGCTGCCTCTCCCAGGAGACGAGCGATGATCAAGTTCTTCGAAGTCCGCCCCAACGCCGAACTGAAACCTCAACAGACCGATCGCTATATCGAACTGAAAACGGCCACTCTCGGCTATTTCGAGGCCCAAATCTTCCGGCATCGCGACGACGGCACGCACTACGACGCCGCCGACCTGTTCGCCGTCGCTGACGCCGCCGAGGCCGATAT
>JBAXFO010000412.1:0-5011 GCA_037139885.1 Planctomycetota bacterium | reverse complement strand
AGTAAATTTCCATACGCCGATTTTTTGTTCGTTGCGCTGCTCACGTGCTCCAGCGCGAGGCTGAGTTGCTCATCCGACGGCTGGCGGCCGAAAACCCAGACGAACAACTCCTTGATTTTCTGATCGTCCGGCCGGGCGTCTTTGACGAGCACGTCGGCCTTGGAGTCAAATTGCGCATTCATCTCTTGCGAATTGAGCAGATGCAAAGACTGCGAGAGGTTGGCGTCCGGCACGCGTTCACATTCGCAGGCGCTGAGCCGCTGCGGCCGGCCGAAGACGTCGAGGAAATACGACGAGAAGGACTCGTCCGGCAGCATGAGGGCGCGGTTGGGGGCATGGCGGTCGGCCGGGAAATTTCCGAGTTTCGGCCTGTTCGAAGTCACCTGGTTGACGGCGTCGAAAAGCACCTCCGCCTGCATGCGCCGCGGATAAAAGCGGGCGAACGACTGCCTGTCGAACTTGTTGGAATCGTTGGGAGCCGAACTGAGTTGATAGGTGCGGCTGCGGACGATCGTGCGCACCAGATGCTTGAGGCTGAACTTCGAATCGACGAGTTCTTTGGCCAGGGCATCGAGCAATTCGGGATTCGACGGCGGGTTGGTGACGCGCATGTCGTCGATCGGGTCGACGATGCCGCGGCCGAAGAAATGCGACCAATACCGGTTCGCCACGGCGCGGGCGAAGTAAGGGTTCTTGGGGTTCGACAGCCAATCGACGAGGTGGTGCCGGGGATCGTCCTCCGCGGGGACGTCGATCGGGTCGCCGTCGAGCGGTTGAATGATGGCGGGCCGCTCGGTGCGTTTGTTGACGACGGTTCCGTTTGGCGTGGTATAGATGACGAGGCGAGCGGCCTTGTCATCTCTCGCGGCGAGGATCAGCGTATCCTTTCGTCCGACGCGGCCGAAAAACGCGGCCATGCCATAGTAGTCGTCCTGACTCCACTTCTCGTAGGGATGATGGTGGCATTGCGCGCAGCCGATGCGCAGGCCGAGGAAGATTTGCGCGGTGTCGTCGGCGAACTGCTTCGGCTCTTTGAGGTCCTTGTACCACGCGATGGGCGGATGGCTGGCTTCATCTCCGCTCGCGGCCAAGATGCCGCGCACGAACTGGTCGTAGGGCATGTCGTTCGCGATGGCGTCTCTGATCCACGCGTGGAAGCCGAACGAACTGCTCAGCCCGTTTCGGCGGCTCACGCGCAAGATGTCGGCCCACTTGTTCGCGAACAGATAGCTGAACTCGGTCGTTTGCAACAAATCGTCGATTAACCGGTCGCGTTTTTCCGGGTCCTGGTTTTCCAAAAACGCCTTCACCTGTTTCGGCGTCGGCAGCGTGCCGCTCAGGTCCAGCGAAACGCGACGCAGGAACTGCTCGTCCGTGCAAAGTCCGCTCGGAGCGATGCCGAGTTGGTCCCATTTCTTCTTCGTGAACCGATCGACCACGGTCCGCTCTTCGAACGCATACTTGGGCGGACTGGTCGCGAACGGCACCGTCGCGCGATACACGGCGACCTGATCGAAGAAGCGGACCATGATCGCGGCGTCGCCGCTCATGTTCTTCGTCCGCACCAGCGCCGAATTGTCGATCCCCGCGACTTCCTGATCGTTCGATTCGTAGAGCGCCTGGCGAGTCACGTCGCTGGTCGTCCCGTCGGAGTAATGAGCCGTGACGGCAAGTTGCTGGCGGTTGTTCCTCGGCAGGAGGTGACTCTCCGGTTGCACGGAAATCTTCACGACGGTCGGCGCGTCTTTCGAACCGAACGGCGTACCTGACGCGATCCAGCGGCGGAGTTGTTTGTAATGATCCGATTCGGTGTCGGTTCGCTTGCCGCCGGCGTGGGCCACGGCGCCGGTGGCTTTCAGGAGAAGCAGGCTATTCTCGGGGGATGCCGGGAAAACGCGGCGGCCACGACTTTCTTTGACAATCGACCTGAAGTCGAACTCGGCGTCGTGGCCGAACAACGCCAGGGCAAAGCCGTTCTGTCCGCCAATCTTCCCATGGCAGCTCCCACCGCTGCAGCCGAGCTTGGTGAAAATCGGGGCGATTTGATTGCGAAAGTCGATCGGCGCGTTCTCGATCGAGTCGACCTTGAGCGCGATCGTTGCGGATTTGTCTCCGAAGACGGCCCTGATCTCCGTGGTCCCGTTCCCGAGCGGAACGACCCGGCCCGCATCGGTGACCTTCGCCACCGCGGGATCGACAACCAAATACTTCACCGTGCCGGTCAAATCTTGTACGCGATCCGCCAAATGACCCGTGACGATGAGTTGAGCCGAGTCGTCTTCTCCCGTCAACGCGACACGACTCGGCCAGACATTAAACTTCTTCACCTCGCCTGGATTCGGCGCAGGAAGCTCCTTTACGGCAGCGGGAGGTTGAGACCGCACCGGACCGGCGATCCACATGCAGGCAACAAGACCAAACCAACGGAGCGTCGTCATCGGCGATGCACTCGTAAAGTTGATGTGCGACTTTCGTCAAACTCAAGCCGCACACTCGGACGCCTCGACTGAAATTTAGATCAGTTCGCGGATCGGCGAACCAAAGGGCAGGATCGTCATGGGCCGGCCGGTGGGATCCGGGAAGGTGTGTTCCGGATCGATGCCCAGGTGGTGATAGACGGTGGCCCACAAATCGTTCGGCGTCAGCGGCCGCGTCTGCGGACGTTCGCCCAGCGCGTTCGTCGATCCGACCACCTGACCGTGCCGCATGCCGCCGCCGCAGGTCAAAACCGACATCGCCGCCGGCCAGTGCTCGCGGCCGTAACGACGAACGCCGTTGGGGCCGGTCGCTTGACTGATTCGCGGCGTACGTCCAAACTCGCCGGTGACGACGAGCATCACCTTGTCCGTCAGTCCGCGGGCATGCAGGTCTTCGATCAGGGCCGTGATGGCCTGGTCGTAGCGCGGCAACCGAAGCCGCATGTCGTTGAAGTTGTCGAAGTTGACCGCGTGAGTGTCCCAGTTGTAGAACGTTCCCTCGATGTGCGGATTCTCCATGACCATCGTCACGAAGCTGCATCCCGCCTCCACCAGGCGGCGCCCCAGGAGCGCTCGCTGTCCCCAGGCATGGCGGCCATAACGGTCGCGAACCGCTCTCGGTTCGCTCGAAAGATCGAACGCGGCGCGGGCGTGCGGGCTGGTCATGAGGCTGAGCGCTTGCTGGTCGTAACGATCCATCGCCCCCATCGTGCCGGTGGAGTCGATTTCGCGACGCAGCACGTCGAAGCCCCTCTGCAGCCGCAACCGGTCGTCGAGCCGTTGGGACATGGCCGCGTCGAGGCTGACGTTGCGGATCTGGAATTCCGGCCGGCTGGGATCGCCCGCCATAATGAACGGCAAGTAGCGCGGGCCAAGATACGCCGCCCCCTGGGCGTATTGGTTGGGGGCATGATTGCCGGCATCGACTCCCGAAATGCAGTTCGGTAGACCGACGTCGATTTGCTCGCGCATCTTGGCGACGATGGTCGTCACGGCCGGGGCGTCGTTGATGGTTTCCGTCGGCGTTCTCGGAATGCGGCCCGTCATGACGCGTTTGCTGCCGCCGCCGTGGTCGTTAAACGTGTGCGAGATGCTGCGAATGAGCGTGTACTTGTCCGCGCACCGCGCGTGCAGCGGCATGAGTTCGCAAACATCGATGCCCGGCACGTTGGTGTGAATCGGGTCGAACTGGCCGCGATACCCCTCCGGAGCGTCTGGCTTCATGTCGTACATGTCCAGGTGCGGCGGACCGCCGGCGAGCCAGATGAAGATGACCGAAGTGTTCGGCGCCGCGGTCGAATGCCCCTGCGACGCGCGCAACCGCATGACGTCGCCAAGACTGAGCCCGGCGACGCTTAAAGTCCCCATCGTGAGGAACGATCGGCGAGAGAGAGCCCAGTCGCGTTGGTTCGGGTTCATTCTGCGTGTCTCCCCTAATCTTATTGGGCCGATGCCGCGATCTTGGAATCAGCAAAAAAAAATGCACAGGCGGCGGGTTCATTCAACTGCAATTATACATTCATTCATCGGCTGTTCGCCACGGCGTTTGCCGCGAAAAGTGCAAATATTCTCTTACGGTCCGTTAGTCCCAGCTTAACCATCCAAAATCCCCCCCCTCCATGCCCCCCGCGAACTTTCGGAAATTCGCAATTCTTTCTGGCGTGGCGTTGGCGAATTGAAGTCGTCTTTACATTGAAGTCGTCTTTACTAGGATGAAACGTATTCAAGTTTCCTTCCCAACTGCGGCGGGAGTTAGGCGTCGTGGAACTCTACAAACTGAACTGGCCGCAGGTGCAGTCCCTTCCCCGGACCGTGCCGGTCGTGTTCCCGGTCGCGGCCCTCGAACAGCACGGCCACCACATGCCGGTTTTTACCGACAGCCTCCTGCTCGGCGAAGTCATGCGCCGCGTCCAGGAAAAGCTCGAGGGCAAGTGCCTCTTCGCCCCTCTGCAATGGCTGGGCAACTCCCATCACCACCTCGACTTCCCCGGCACCCTCTCGGCTTCGCCCCGCGTTTACCTCGACATGCTGATCGACCTTGCCGAATGCTTCATCGCCCATGGCTTCACCCGCATCGTCTTCGTCAACGGCCATGGCGGCAACATCGTCCCCGCGCAGCAAGCGATGTTCGAATTGCGCCAAAAACTCCGGCCCCGCAGCGATATCCTTCTCCTTTCGACAACCTATTGGACGCTCGGCGGCATGCCGAGCGACGTCGACCCCTCAATCCAACAGAAAACCGTCGGCCATGCCTGTGAACTTGAAACGTCAATGATGCTCCGCATCCGCCCCGAGCTCGTCGGCGATCTGTCCAAAACCAACGACATCCCCTTCGGCAACGGATTCACGCCCGCTCATCGGGCATGCACCACCAAAGATCGCAGCGACCGCGGCCACATCGGCGATCCGCGGCAAGCCAACGCCGAAAAAGGCGAAGTCGCTTTTCGCGTCTATTCTGCCGATGTCATCAAATTACTCGAACGCGTCATCGCCTGGGATGGCAAATCGTGGAACGGTTGAACTCGCAAGCTCGG
>JBAXFO010000411.1:0-5023 GCA_037139885.1 Planctomycetota bacterium | reverse complement strand
CCACATCCAGACGCGTTCCCAAGTCGGCGTGCGGCGGGCGAGAATCGGCTCTCCTTGCAGAAATCGACGCAGATCGTCCGCCAGGGCTTGCGCGGTCGCATACCGGCGGCCCGGCTGTTTTCGCAGACAATGCAGACAGATCGTTTCGAGATCGCGCGGAATGGAACGCTGCAACGTGCGCGGCGACGCCGGCTCCTCATGGCGAATGCGGTCGATCGTTTCGACCACGCTCGCCGAGAGGAACGGCGCCTGTCCCGTCAGGCATTCGTAGAGCACTGTCCCCAGGGCGTAAACATCGGTCGCGGGGCCGATCATCGAAGGCTGCCCGAGAGCCTGCTCGGGGGACATATAGCGCGGCGTGCCGATCGGTTCACCCGTGCGCGTCGCGTCGCTGAGGCCGTCCGGATCGGGTTCGAGAATCTTGGCGAGCCCAAAGTCGGTGATCTTGGGAACGCCGTCGGCGGCGAAGAGAACGTTCGTCGGTTTGAGATCGCGATGCACGACGTGATGCTCGTGCGCATGATGGATGGCCGCCGCCAACGTTTCGATCAGCTCCGCCGCCGCCCGCGGAGCGAAGGGCATCGCCAAGATCTTCTGTTGCAGCGTTTCGCGATCGGCGAGTTCCAGAGCGAGAAACGGCTTGCCGTCCTCCTCGCCGATCTCGAAAATCTGGACGATGTTGTTGTGTCTCAGCCGGGCGATCGACTGAGCCTCGGTGTGGAAGCGCCCCAGCTCGCGCGGCGTCGGACGCCGGCCCGGGTGAAACATCTTAATGGCGACCCAACGCTTGAGATTGCGCTGCCGAGCCTTATAGACGATCCCCATCCCCCCTCGGCCCAGTTCGCCGACGATTTGATAATTGGCGAGATACGGGCCGACCGCCAATTCGATGTCGGCGTGAGGGATGGAGTTCTGCTCCGGGGTCATGAAATGGGTGTCGACGAGTAAGTCGTCTTGCACCGCACGATGGACTTCGAAATGCATCCGGAGATCGACGTCGAGATGCGGGTAGCGGGCGACGTACTCATCGATAGAGGGAGTTTCCCCAATCTCTTCGCGAACGACGATTTCATTGTAGATGAGATCCAGAAGCGTGTCGGCTTCGGGGGGAAGCGAGGAATCGCGAAGGAGATCGTCGACCGAGGGCCGGCCGCCTGCCAGCCAGGCCGCCTTCTGGCGATCGAGGGCCGCATCCAAGGATTTCTGGGCGATGCTACTCATCGTGCTTCTCATCGAGGCCAAGTTCCGTCATGACGCGATCGAGGGCGCGCGTCAGCTTCTTTCTCAGGGCGACGTCCGTGCCCCCGATTTCGTCGGCGATGTCTTTCCAACCTCGACCCAATGCCCGTTGCTCGGCAAGAAAGCGTTCGTCGACCGTGAGCCGACTGCGAACTTTTTCAAGAATCTCCTTCGCGGCAACCTGCTCGCTGGGATCCGACGCCTGATCGACCGCGAGACCGGGATCATCGGGCGAATCGGCGTCGCGGCGAATGTCGCGCCGCTGGGCCCGCATGCGGTTCGCCTGATTGCTGAGTTTGTTGCGCGCGATCGTCGTCAAAAGCTTCAAAAGCTGCTCGGGCGTCTCCAGTTCATATTGACCCAGCGCCGTCCGGACGAAGAAGCTGGCAAGCACCGACTGGCAGATATCCATCGAGTCGAGCACACGCCGCATGCGGCCATCGTGCAGATGGATCCGCACCACGCGCCGGATGACGGACTCATAGCGGCGCACAAGCTCCGCGGCCGCTTCCGGTTCGCGGTGACGCACGCGTTCCATGAGTTCACGAAAACCCTCGTTCTCCGGCACCGTTTCGCTCCATGCAGGCTCGTCGCGCGGGACAGCCTATTTTAGCATGGTCCTGTGGCGCCATCCGGCAATTACGCTCGCCCGTCCCGTCGAAATCGCCACTCTCTGCTCCTTCCATCAAGTTCGCCGGCGATTCGGGACAACAAATGCGCCGATTCTGTCAAAAATGATGAACGGACCATGGGATCGCAGGGCTCAACCCGACACAAACAAATCGCCTCCACCGGCATGAAACTTGCCCCTGTTCAGGGATGTCGTCACGAAGACTCGCATCCCTCGGAGCACCGCCATGAAAAGGAAACTCACGCCGAATCCGGCTTCCCCGGCCCCCAATACCGGCTCCGAAGAGATCCCACCGGGGGCGACGCGGGCCGCATTCGATCGTCCGGAAAACGATGAACATGGACCCGGCAGCGGCGCTGGCACGCGACACGCGGCCGACGATGCGGGCTCCCCGAATGAAGAATACGGAGCCGTGGATAGCAATGCCCCCGCGGCAGAGCCCGAATATGAGCCGGAACTCCCCGACGATCAACCCCCTTATGCCGGCATCTCGGGCGGCGCTGTCGGCGGCACCCCGGCTGAAGGACGCGTCCGCGGCGGCCACATGACCCACGGCATCGCCCCGGGCGAACATCCTTCCGGCACCAAGAAAAAACGCAAAGCGTGACCCTGGGCGCTCGAACCTGAGCGTTCCGTGTCCTGCGCCGCCCTCTTCCTTGCACGAAATCCATCGAGAATCTCATGGCAGCCAACATCGAAGATCGACGGCGCGAACTCATCGACCTCCGCAACCGCGACGAAAAGGCGCTCCTTCGCATCTGGCGTGAAGCCGGCGGCGTCCCGCCTGGCACGAAAACCGAAGGCGAGATCGATTTTGAGAATGTGATCATTCCGGCGATTCTGGAGACCGAATTTCCCAAATAGTTCGCGGCGTTGCGTAGCAGAGCGTTTTCGTGCGCTTTGCCGCGCCAAGCCGCGAACTACTTACCAATGCAAAACCGACTAAAAATACGGTCAAGAAGATCGTCGGTATAGACGGCTCCGACAATCGCGCCGAGTTCGTCCAGAGCAAGGCGTAATTCCAGGGCGAGAAGTTCCGCGGGAGCTTCGTCGAGAACAAGGCGATGGCCGCGACGCAAATGCTCCAGGCAGCGCTCGATGTGATGCCGGCAACGTGTCAAGCTCGGAGCCAATTCGTTGGCGGCATGCGCTCGCGCCCTTTCCGCGATGAACGCCTTGAGCCGCTCAATATTTCTCCCAGCAAAAACGCTGACCGCCAAGCGATCGTCCGGCACGCTCCCCAGATCCGCCTTGGTGCCGATCGTGGTGACTCCCGGTTTTCTGGGTGAAGGATCGTCGACGGCCTGGCACCAGAGAACCAGTTCCGCATCCTTCTGACGTTGACGGCCCAACTCCTGCGCGGCGGCGTCGATCGAGTCGGTGGCGGAGCCATGCCCTGCGGTGTCGATCAAGCGGATGACGACGCCCGCGCAGGAGACATCGGCTTCAAGATAGTCGCGCGTCGTGCCGGCGATCGGGCTGACAAGAGCGGAGTCGCGCCCCACGAGCGCATTGAACAGCGAACTTTTGCCGGCATTCGGCGACCCCGCCAGGACGACGCGAAACGTCGCCCCGGCGGCGCCGCGATCGGCGGTCTGTTTGCCGACCAGCGTCACCAGCGCCAAAGCCCGGGCGAGCCGCGCCAGGAGTTGTCCCTGGTCGACGAACGTTAAATCTTCCTCGGTAAAGTCGAGCCCCGCTTCGACGTCGGCGAGAAGGTTCAGCATGTCATTGCGCAATTCATCGAGCGGTCGAGCGATTCCTCCCGCGAGTTGGGCGAGGGCCTGGCGCAGCGGATCGCTTCCGCTCGCCTCGATCACCGCGTGCACGGCTTCCGCCCTCGTCAGGTCGAGTTTGCCCGCAAGAAAGCCACGCATCGTGAACTCGCCCGGCAGCGCCCCGCGCGCCCCGGCGGTCAGCAGTTCCGCCATGGCGATTTCGATGAGCGGCATCGAAGAAAGCGTGTGAATTTCGACGAGATCTTGACCGGTGTAAGTGGCCGGCCCCCGAAAATAAAAGAGCTCGACGGGCAACGCCGGACCGAGCAGGGGTAGCTCGATTTCCCCGACAACGATCTGCCGGGAAGCCATGGGGTCGGGGAGGAAACCGGGGATCAGCGACCGCACGACACGCGCGGCTGTTGGTCCGCTGAGACGGATGACGGCGCGCAACCCCGGCCCAGGCGGTGTGGAAAGAGCGACGATCGTGTCGTCGAGATTCGCGAGTTTGGAGCCGTTGCCAATCACTTGGCGCCTCAAAATCCGCGGGCTCTGCGCCGCGCCGGAGACGCTCGCAAATACCCAGGAAGAATCAAGAGGAGGCCGATGCCCCCAAGAAAAGTCAGATAAACGAGCGGATGCATTTCAGCCACGACAAGACCGCGCGTCTGATAGCTCGACGCTTTGGTCTCGAGCACTTGATCGCCGCCGAATACGACCATGCCGCCTGCGGTATTCGAGACCAGCTCGCCCGTGCGGCGCACCAGCTTGATATTCACAAGTCGATGCGTGCCGTCACGTCTTTGGATCAGGCTCGGGAACGTAATCTCGTATTGTTTTTGCTGAATCGTGTCGGTCACCTTTTCGAGGATGAGACGCAGTTCGCCGATGTCTTTCACGGGGAAATATTGGCCGCCCGTTTGGTCGGCAAGCTGCGTCAGGGCGATCTCGTCGATGCCGTCGTCGTGCAGTTGGATCGAGAGATCCTCGAAGATCTCGATGAGCGATTTTTCGTCGCGGGCGTGATACGAATTGCCGCCGGTCTCGTCGGCGAGCATTCGCAGCAGCGTCGTGTTCACCTGGTCTTCGCGGCCAAAACCCAACGTGTAGATGGGGATCTTCGCTTTCACGGCGCGAAGCACGACATCCTTCGCGTCGAGCTGACTGACGTTGTCGTCGCCGTCGGTCATGGCGATCACCGCGCGCTTGCCGGGCCGCCCCGAAGCGTCGAGCTTCTCGATCGCGGCATATGTGGCGTCCAAAAAAGCAGTGTAGCCGCCGGCCCGCAACGCCCGAATTCGCTGGATGAGCAGCGCCCGATCGTTCGAGAATTCGCTGGCGGGCTCCGGGCTGTCGCTGAACGGCAACAGCGACGCCGCCCCCGTCGTCGGCATCACTTCGATAAACCGCGCCGCCGCCTTGTGCAGGGCCGTGA
>JBAXFO010000410.1:0-5028 GCA_037139885.1 Planctomycetota bacterium | reverse complement strand
CAAGGGGACGGCGCTCTCACGCTGGCAGAGCCGGAACCATTCTTTGACGAACACATCCGCCGCGACCGCCGCGACGCCGAGAAACTGGGTCTTTTCGAGGGCATCGGGTTCATCGGCGCGGAAGCCGACCATGCCGTCCGTAATGTTCGCCCGTAGCGGAAAAGGCAAGCGTAACTCGATCGAACCGGATGACTTCGGCCAGCGCGGAGTCATCCCCAGCAAAATCTGAAACGATCCCGTCAGCGGTTGCGAAAAGTCGACCTGAAGGATGCGGCCGCCGTCGCGCGGGACGATTTTCCACGAGCGAATCCCCGCCCCGCGACCGACATGTTCGAGCAACTCCACCGAGAAAACTTCGAGAGTCGTCGGCAATTTGATTTCGACTTGCCCGACTTCCCCGGCGGCGTCGTAAGACAAAAGGCCGTGGGCGGCATAATTGCCCAGGCGGAGGTCCCAGAGGTAAAGTTCCTTGACCTGCAAGCCGGCGGCGACCGCCTTGGCGGGCGTAAAGCCTTCGATCTTGATCGACGTTTCGCCCCCCAACTGCGCTTCGAGAATCTGTTCGCCCGTCTTGGCGTCGTGACGGAGCATTTCCTCACCCCAGCTCCGCGCCAGACGCAGCTTGCCGACTTTCTCCGGAGCGGTGAGACGCAGCGAAGCGCAAGCGACCGCCGGCACGCCGAACGCCACCTCACCGGATGGCTCGCGGCGCACCAGAAACGACAAGGCGAGCGTGTGAAAACCTTGCTGGGGCAGGCGAATCTGGTAGCCGGGCTTTCCGCCTGGAGCGACGACGGGAAACGTCTCTCTGCCGTCGAGCGAGCTCCCCTCGAGGAGATTGACGCCGACCAACGGGATGGTCAGCGCGGCCCCGTCGTTGAAGGCGTAGACTTCGAACTCCGCCTTGACGACGACGGCATTCTCCTCCCAGCGGCCCTGATACCGCGACCCCAAAAAGACAGGCGCCTCGGGAATCGCTCGCAGCTCTTTTTGCTGCTCGTCGAGCCAGCGCAGAAGCTCGGTCCGCACGAGCACGCTGGAAGTCGAACCGTCGGCCTGGCTGAAGAGGAATGCGACCTTCGCTTCGGGCGCCTGGGCCTGGCATAGGCCAAACGCCATGGCGCTGACAAGTGCGATGGCGCCGAACGAAGCCTTGAGCGCCTTCTGCGTCGACCGGCCCGACCGCATCGGTCCCGGCGCTTGGGGATCGCGCCGCAACATCTGCTGGTAAGCCACGACGAGCAAAATCACGGTCGCGGCCAACGGTCCCAGGACGAGTTCGCAAACCGCCGCGGGAGCGATGGCGAGACCGAGCAGGCCCACGAGCAGCATTGCTCCGGCATAACAGAAAAACGCACGCACCGAAACGACGCGGCGCACGATCAAGCCGAGCCCTCCCGAGACGAACGCGAGGAACAGAGCGAAGCCTCGAATTTGGCTTTGCCGCACGATGACGATGGCGTCGTCGTGCGTACTGGCGATCGTCTGCCAGATGGTCTCATCGCCGTGAAGCGTCTCCGCAAACCAGGGGGTCGCCATTTTGGCGGGTGGTTCGGTGCGCAGCCAGACGTCGGCGGCACAGAAGCGGCCGGACGAATCTTCGCCGTGTTCGAACGCGCTGTCGATCGCCCGTGTCAGGAGAGTTCCGCGCGGATCGCCCGCGCGAATGCTCGGGTTCCATTCGCCGGCTCGGTCGCGGGTGGTTAGCAAGGCGGCATGCGGCGTCGGCACGTAAACGAGACCGAGACTCTCCCAGAACGGCGTTGAACTGTCGGCGACCAGCGCCACCCCGCTCTTGGAGGTCAGTCCCAAGCTGCGCAAAGCGTCGCGATCGAGCACGAGCGGCACGCTCTTCTTGCTGAAGAAGAGGATCTTGGCGAGCGCCTCACCGAACGCCATGTCGCGAACCCCGGAACGCCGCACGGTCCCTTCGGCGCTCAAGAAGCTGAGCCGCTGTGGGTCGACCCACGAGGGGGGCGTTCCGGGAAAAATGTCGTCGGCGAGTTCCTGGCCCATTTTCCAGACGCCGAGCAAGGCATCGCGCGCCGGGGCTCGACGATCGAACGAGAACATGTTCTCTTGGCGAAGCGGCAGCCAACCGGCCGCGAGCCGAACCTCACGCCGCACGATCAGCGGCGCCTGCGGCAGCGAGGGGAGCGGCGTCGGGATCACTTTGCCCATCGAACCGAACCAGGGACTCGATTCCGTTCGGTAAACGAGCTCAATCGATTGCACGCCGGCGTCCTGGCTCATGGGCATGAGAATTTCCACGCCGCCGTCGATTGCGGTTTGCGGAATGCGATCGAGATCGATCGGGTTGAACCGTCCGGCGACCAGCGCGGCCCCGGGCGGCAGGACGACGCGAAACTCCTTCGCACGCCAATTCCAAACCGTCAAGCGCAGCGAATGCAACACGCCCCCCGTGGGATCGACGAAGGTCGTCAGTTCGGCGGCTTCGAGAATCGCTTGAGCGGGATTGCCGCTCGCGCTCTGTTCGACTTTGACGCGCAGCGCCGGCGCTTCGAGAAGGGAGGCATGAGTGAAACGGTAGAGGCGCGCGAAAGTCCCGCCGACGGAACCGGGCCGGGCCGCCGCTTCCAAGCCGTGGGAGCGGACGCTGGTGAGCGAGGCGCCGAGGGGTTGCAGCAGCAATTCGCCGTCGATGCGTTCGACGTCGAGCGGAATGACGATCGGAATGCGCCAGGTGCGGTCGGACTTCGGACGAGTCAGCGCCGCCAGGGGAATTCCGTAGTCGAGGGCGAGCAGCGGCGGCGGCGGCGACGCCAGAGTTTGCGGGCGCGGCGCGATGAGATCTTGCGATGCGGTGAGCGTGACTCCTTTGGCGATCGGCTCGCGGAAGTGAATCCGCCAGACCTGGCCCACGGGTTGGAGCAACCGAGCCGCCGCCAAAAGCGGACCGTGGTTGGCGGTAAGTCCCAGCCCCAGGGCGGCGATTTCGGGCAGCGGCAGGCGTTCCTTCTTCGCGATCTCGGCTCCCTTCGCTTCGAAGCGCCAGGGGTCGTTGCCCGCGCCGGCGAGAAACACATTGAGCGCCGCCGCCTGACCGACGACCGGCTCGATCGCAAGATCGGCTTTGACTTTCACCATGTCGGGCGTGAACGTCACGATCTGGTTCGTCTTCGCCTGCAAGACCGGCTGCTGCGGAAAGAGTCGGATCTTGCCCGTCACCGGCGTTTGCCGAAAGGCGAAGAAGAACCGCAGCTTGGGATCCTTGGCGAGGGCCGCATCGGGCCGAACGGTCGGTAGATTGCTCTGCAACAAAACGACGCGCTGGTGGGTGTCGGCGAGGAGAGCGAGAGTCCCCTGCCGCAAATTGGCGCCGATCGGCTCGAGATCGGGAAAGTCGATGGTGCGCGATTCCATGGCGGTCCGGTCGCGTGCGTCGTGCAGTTGAACGCTGAGCTTCACGTCCGTTCGAGGCGTGATGCCGCGCTGGAGATCGACGCGTAAAACGCCGCCGGCGATGTCCCATTTTTGCAGCGCGTCGCGCGGCGCGAGATCGACGCTGGTCACGCGCCAGGCGGCGTTCTTGGGAAGCCGTACTTCGAGCGCGAAGAGCTGGCCGCGAGAAAGATCGTACTGAAGTTCCGAAGAGAGCGTCATGCCGCTCGGATCGATGCGCCAACGCGTGTCCTGGTGAACGGTGAAATCGACCCCTTGCGTGCGAACCAGAAAGCGAGGCCGGGCGCCTTTGCCTTCGGGTTCGGAATCGATCAACGTGAGCGTTTGCCCGCCGTCTTTTTCCGTTGCGGCTTGCACGAGGCGATACGCGGCCGGGTCCCAACGTTCCAAATGTTGATCGGGATGAAGCTGCAGCTTGAGCGTTTCGCCGCGGCCGATGGCGTCCAGCATCTCGATGCGTGGCGCCGCCGACTCCTGGTTCGTCCAGCGCGGCCCCGTGGCGCGAATGCGGAGGCCTCCCAAAAGTCCGATGACGGGTTCGCGGAAATGAACCCGCAGCACGGGCGTCGATTTTCCGGGACGGGGCGGCTCGATCTGCCATTTGTCGATCGGTCGCCGCGAGGTCACTTCGTACGGTTGCAAGGAGGGATCGATCTCGAAAGATAGCTCGGCAATGGGAGCGTGCAACACTTCGGCGTTTGCGTCGAAGTCGTAAAGGGTATGCTCGGGGGAAAGTTGAACGCGCGTTTCGTTCGAGCTGAAGACCCGCGGCGCGTTGCCGACTTCGTTGCCGCGGCGCACGAGGAAATCGACCTGGGTGCGCCCGGCGACATGGAGCTTCCAAACTTTGTAGCCGACCTTGTCGGCGTCGTGCGGACCGGTGACCAGGGTCGTTCCCTTCGGCGTCGCCAACGATTGATCGGCGGGCAGCGTGAGTTCAATCGCGGTCAACGGGCAGGGAGGAAGCCGAAGATCGAAGGCCACGCCTTGAACGCCCGGAACGCCGCGCAGCGACCAATCGAAACCGACCGTATGAAGCCCCGGCTTCTCGACCCACAGGCCGAGGTTGGCGCCGTTGATATCGCCCAGAATCGCTCGCTCCCCTTCGAAGCGAGGCTTTTGCAGGGCCAAATTGAGAGGTTTGATGGGAAAGACCGAGGCAGACGAACCGGGATGTTCGATGGTCCATCGCCCCGTTCCGCCGGTGAGATGTTCGCCGACGAAATTCGCCCGGTAGGTCGCTTTGACGAGCCGCGGCTGGAGTTTGACGGCGTTGCGGATTTGTTCGATCGCTTCGAGACGCGTCTTGAAGTCCGCGAAGGGCAACTCGACGAGCGAACCCTCCGCGTCGACCAGGTCGCCGATCTTCGTGCCCGCGGGGACGAGGACACGCTTGATTCCCAGTGCGTCGGCCGTGGCCTTCCAATCTTGCGCCGCGACTTGGGCCGCGCTCGTAAGGACCAGGGACAGGACGACAACGCACCGCGCGAACATCGAATTCCTCAAATGGCGAAACTTCAAGACCGCCGTTGCGAAACTAGGGCCTCGTTCAGGCTAAATCTTCGGCGTGAGCCGGCGGGTTTATCCCGCCGGGACAAGCCCGGC
>JBAXFO010000409.1:0-5031 GCA_037139885.1 Planctomycetota bacterium | reverse complement strand
TACCGAAGGTGGGACTTGAACCCACACTCCCGTGAGGGAACTGGATTTTGAGTCCAGCGCGTCTGCCATTCCGCCACTTCGGCTTGAAATCTCAGTTTACGGAGAGACACGCGGGCGTCAATCGATGTTCGCGACGATTGACGCCGGTCGCGTGCCTGCGAGCTTCCTACGTCAATAGGCGGCCGATGTCCAGCCAGCTGACCAGGAGGATCAGACAGGCGATGAACGCAAGGCCCAGGTAGGTCGCGGCGGTGCGCACGCCTTCCGAGGCGGGTTTGCCGCGAAGCTTTTCGTAGATGAGGAACACCATGTGGCCGCCGTCGAGGATCGGGATCGGCAGAAAGTTGATGACGGCGAGGTTGATGCTGATCATGCCGAGGAAGAAGACGAACTCCCAGAAGTCCTGGCCGGCGACGCCATAAGCGATGCGGGCGATCGAGATCGGGCCGCCGAGGTGTTTCTTCCAGGCGATGCGGCCGACGATCATTTGGCGGATGCCGTTGAGGACGTTGAGCATGCTCTTGTGCGTGTCTTGCACACCCAGGTTGATCGCTTCCAAAGTGGTGTCGGCTTTTTGGCGGCGCGTATCGGGAAGGAGAAGCAGGCCGCGCGGGGTCAGGGGCCAGGTGGCGTCGAAAGCGGGGACGATCGAAATTTCTTCGATCTTCTTATCGCGTTCGATTTTGAACTCGATCTTGTCGAGCTTTTGCGTCGACTGCAACTGAACGAAGCCGGTGTGGGCCCATTCTTCCGAGCCGAGTTCTTTGTCGGCTTGCCAGTTCGTTTGCTTTTCTTTGCCGTCGATGTCTTGATAGGTGACGCGGATGTTTTTGATGACGTCGCCCGTTTTGAGCGGGCTCGTCGGGTCGACGACATTCGCGACGGTGGTGCGGATCTTGTAGGCGAGACCGAGTTCGGGAATGGCGAGGGGCGACGCCAGCGAGAGCGGAATCGCGCGGTCGTTGGCCCAGGAGTTGTCCCATTCGAGGTGGACAATGACCGGTTCGTTCTCGGGGCCGGCTTCTTGGCGGTGGCGGCGTAGGTAAAGCGTCACCTTGGGGGCGGGTTCGATCTTGTTGGCGTCGACGAGCTCTTGAGCCCAGTCGCGCAATTGCAACGGGAGGCGTTCGGGGTCGAGCGTTTCTTTTTCGAAGACTTTGCGCTGGCCCTTCGCATCGCTGACTTCGACCTTCTCGATGAGGTCGCCCTTCACGAACTTCTTGCCGGATTCGGGCAATTGAATCTTGGCGAGATCGGCGGGGGAATTCTTACGGACGGCGACGATGTTGCCCATCTCCATACTGACGCCGATCGACGTGCGATAGGCTGGGGGCACAGTGATGTCGACATTTTCTTCGCCGCGTTTAACACGTAGGACAATGTCCTTGCCGGCCAAAAGCTGCATGCGGCGGACGAGATCGAAATAGTCCTTTTGATTCTTCTTGAACGGATCTTCGGCCAACGGCGTGATCGTGGCGGGGTTCTTCGGATCGGTGGCACCGACGACGAGATCGCCGAACTGAAACGGCGGCTTCGCATTCGTAGCCGGCGACAGATGTTCGACGGGCGATTTGAGAGTCGGGCCGACTTCCTTTTGGCTCATCAGCTTCGTCGTCCACGAAGGCACGACGCCAATCATGGGATTAGGGTCGTCGCGCGATTTGCGGGCTTCGATGGCGATATCGAGCGGCTTGGAGTCGTCGGGCAATTGAGCGACGATGCGGATTTTCTCGCCCGTGCTGCTGTTCATTACATGCACTTTGAGAGCATCGAACGAGGGATTCGTCTCGTCGCCAATTTGACGAATTTCCATCGTCGAACGCAGGCCGGCGGCAAACGCGGGCCCGCCGCCATCGGTGGCGGAGATGACGGCCGCGAGACGTTCTCGGCCGGGGCCGCGATAGATGACGATGAAGCACAAGAGGGCGAAGATGGCGTTCATGATCACGCCGGCGGAGATGATGGCCATGCGGGCGCCGACCGACTTATTGCGATACGAGCGTGGATCGGATTCGCTGCCGTCGCTGGACTCGTCGCCGTCGACTTGGCCGACCATCTGGACATAGCCGCCGAGCGGGAGCAGACATACTTGGTAGGTGGTTTCGCCCCATTTGAACCAGCAACCGGGAATGACCGGGCCGAAGCCGATGCTGAAATGCGTGACGTGCACATCGCACAGCTTGGCGACGGCGAAATGGCCGAACTCGTGAATGAAGATGACGAACGACAGGCCCAGCAGAACCTTGAGGAAGCTGAGGACATCGAGATACCGGCCGACGGCAGCCAAAGCGGCGGCGACGACGAGGACGGTGATGATGTCGCCCGTGCTGGCGCGGTTCTTACCCTCCGGAGCCCCCGATGCGTTTTGAGCGGAGTTCGGCGTTCCATCTGCGGGACCTATTTGGCGTTCCAACGGATTACCTCCTGTCGCGCCCAACGATCCAGATCATGCAGTTCCTGGAGAGAGGGCTGAGGGCTAAACGGATGATGATCGAGCACGGCCCGGCACACGCGCGGGATATCGAGAAAGCGAAGTTTGCTCGCCAGAAACTCGCCCACGGCGGCTTCATTGGCGGCGTTGAGCACGGCTCCGCAAGTGCCGCCGCGCCGCGCCACTTCGAAGCCCAAATCGAGGGCCGTGAAGGTTTCGCGGTCGGGTTGTTCGAAGCTGAACCGCGTCAGTTCCGACCAATTGAGCTTGCGCGTGGGGCCGGGAACGCGGTCGGGATACGTGAGAGCATACTGGATCGGCAAACGCATGTCCGGCGGCGAAAGCTGCGCCAGCACCGAGCCGTCGACGAACTCCACGAACGAGTGAATAATCGACTCGGGATGGATGACGACCTCGATCTGTTCGGGTTTTAAATCGAAAAGCCAGCGCGCCTCGATGATTTCGAGAGCCTTGTTCATGAGCGTGGCGGAGTCGATTGTGATCTTGGGGCCCATTCGCCAGGTGGGATGGTTCAGCGCCTGCTCGGGAGTCACCTCAGCAAGATCGCTGCGTTTCTTGCCGCGAAACGGTCCGCCGCTGGCCGTCAACACGATGCGAGCGATCTCGTTTTTCCGCCCACACTGCATCGCCTGGAAGATGGCGCTATGTTCGCTATCGACCGGCAACACGCGCGCGTTTCGCTTGGCGGCCAAAGCCATCACGAGCGGCCCCGCCATCACCAACGTTTCTTTGTTGGCGACCGCGACAGTCTTGCCGGCATCGAGAGCATGCCACGTGCCATGAAGTCCGGCCGCGCCGACGATGGCGGTGAGGACGATGTCGGCGTCGGGCTGCCGGACGAGCTGTTCGATCGCTTCGGGGCCGTGAACGAAGCGCGTTTCCTGCGGCAGCGGCAGCTTCCCAAAGGCGGCGGCCGCGGCGGCGTCGCTCAGGGTGACGAGCCGGGGCTTGTGTTTCATCGTCTGGGCATGCGCCAACTCCCAGCGGGAATGAGCGGCCAATCCGACGATTTCCAGGCGCTGCGGCAAAGCCTCCACGACATCGAGGCAGCTGCCGCCGATCGAGCCGGTCGAACCGAGCACGACAATCCGTCGACGACCGGGATCAATCCCCATGACGACCGCCTCTGCATCCTTGGCTCTTGTTCGCTCGTCCCATCCCTTGATTTTATGGTTTTTCGGCGGATGGGGTCAATCGCGGGGCGAATTGTGGCATGTCGAAGCGGATCGACATCCTTCCTTACTCTTGTACGTCGACAAGAACGTGAATGGTTCGTTCGTAACCGAGAATCGTTCCAATGAAGCGAAATCGTGTGACGCCAGCCGTGGTCGGCTCGACGCGAATGCTGATGGTCGTCTTGTCATCCTTCTTTTCCAGGGCCAGCTTTTTGACGAGTTTCTCGTCAAACGTCCACTGCCCCGCCTCCGGCTCCCCAGGCGTAGGCTTTCCGCCTCTGGGCAGAACGATTCCCTGGGCCGTGAGCGTGAACGCTTTGCCGGCTGGAGCCGTGGCCCGGAAGACGAGAACGTCTTTTCCGTTTTCGGCGGTCCCTTCCCCTTCGACGAGTTTGATTCCCTCGGCGCGGATCGCAAACGTCGCGCTGCTCGCCCACGCGGACGGAGCGGCCGCTGACAGGGCGAACAACATCGCAATCGATTTGAAACACGTCGACATCATCGCGAAACCTTGTTGAGGAAGCTCGTCCCACTTTGGATTTTACGGGGGCTGAGCCCGCGGAATCCAGGGACGTGGCAGATTGCGGCAAACGATCGCGCCGATGTGACCAATTCGCAATCGCCAACGCTCGCACGGATGTGATGTGCGAGCGTCTTTCCCAAGCGGTCGCACGGGATCACGGCGCTGTCGATGCCTTGCCGCGGTAGGAATTGAGATACGCTCGGCGTTCGCCCTGGATGCGTTCAAGGGAGAGGTTGATTTCGCGGGTGGTGGGCCGGCTGTTGGCTTCGAGGCGGTGGGCCTGGGACCACGCTTGAAAGGCGTCGCTTTGCTTACGCTGTTCGAATTCGGCGAGGCCGAGGAAATAGAAATAGCGGGCGTCTTTGTCGAATGAGGCGATCGCCAGGCGGAATTCGTTCTCGGCTTCGGCGAAGCGGTGTTCGTGATAGTGATGCAGGCCCAGGCCGTAATGTTTCTCAGCCAGAAGCGGATTGGCGCGCTGGAGGGGTTCCGGCGCCGAAAGCCCGGGATGCTCGTCGAGAAGTTTCGAGAGCGGCAAATCGGGATGCAAGATCTCGAGCCCCTTCGCGATTTCCCGCAACCCCTCGGTGCGTTGGCCGATGCGGGAGAGAGCTTCGCCGAGCAGCATGTGGCCCTGGGCGCGGACCTTCTTGTCTTTCGCGGTCAATAATTGGCGAGCGAGATCGATCGTCTCCTTGACGCGTGCCTGAATCTCGGGATTTTCCTCATCTTGAGCGGCGCCCGGCTGGCTCAAAATCGCGGCGACGAGCAAGCCGCTCAGAGGATGAACGAGTGAAACCTTCGTCGGCGATCCGGCCGCGTCGCGAGCTTCTTTGTCTTCGACTTTCGGAGCCGGTGGCGGCACGGGCGCGGCGGCGGGG
>JBAXFO010000408.1:0-5048 GCA_037139885.1 Planctomycetota bacterium | reverse complement strand
CGACGGCCATCACCATGACCATGGCTCTGCTCTCCGGCTTGCTCGCTCTGCGGAGTCTGCGTATGGTGGAGCCGGTGGCGTTGTTGCGGTAATCTGGGTTGTTCGGGGCGTTCGACGCGATCGCGCGGCCTGGGCTTTGGGGGTGAAACCTCGTTGCGGCAGAAAATAGGGCGAGTCGCGGGGAACGCTCCCGTTCGGCACCCCCAAAAGCGGGGTAAGCCCGTGAGACGGTAATTAAGTTGCCGGAATCGTGAGCACAACCGATACGCTCCGGGGATGTCGACCCGTCCGGAGGGGCAATATCGGAAATTGAGGCAGACCCAAACACGTATTCCGGCTATACTTACCTGCCGAGGATCAGACCTTTCATAAGGTAGGAACTGCGCATGTATCACGAAGGATCTTTCAATCCGCCCTCGATGAGAGGCTTTGGCCTGTGTCGAAGCTTCGGTTCGGGCGAGATGCTCACGACGGCTCTTCGCGATGTGAGTCTTGACCTGTATCCCGGTCAGGTTGTCCTCCTTATGGGCCCCTCCGGCAGCGGCAAGTCGACGCTCCTGGCCGTCATGTCTGGTCTCATGAAGCCCGACGCCGGCCAAGTCTTGGCCAAGGGTCGCGATATCTGGGAAGGAACCGATCAAGACCGCGAGAACTTCCGCCTCAAGCATTGCGGTTTCATCTTCCAGGGCTACAACCTCTTCCCCGCTCTCACCGCCCGCCAACAGCTCGAAATGATTCTCCGCTGGGGCAGCGGCGCCTCGCCCCGCGAAGCGACCGAACGTGCCGACCACATGCTCGCCCTACTCGGCATGTCGAAGAAGGCGAACCTTCGTCCCATTCAGATGTCGGGCGGCGAAAAGCAACGCGTCGCCATCGGCCGGGCCCTCATCAAGGAGCCGTCGTTCCTGTTCGCCGACGAACCGACGGCAGCCCTCGATTGGAAGCATGGCGAACAGGTGATCGATCTGCTCCGCGCCGCCGCCCACGATCAAGGGGCCACGGTGTTGCTCGTCGCTCACGACGCCCGCATCATCCCGCATGTCGATCGCGTGTTTCATCTGGAAGACGGAACCCTGGTCGAAGGGACAGAACGCCCTTTGGAATTATCCGGGCATGAAGCCGTCGCCGCGGGGTATTAAGCGGATGAGCGACGCTGTCCCGAAGCGTGTTGTGGTGGGTTGAACACGAGGAGCGTCCGACCCTACGCAACATGAGCCGTTTCGATAAGATACGTTCACGAACTTATCTTTTATGTGTGCCCGACCATCAAGGACGAAGTGAGGAGCCGCATCATGAATCGAATTTTCTGGGTCGTCGGCGTCATCCTACTGATCGGTACGCTCGTCGGCGTCGGTCGCGGTTTCAACAACACGTCGACCACGCATGTCGAACCGGCCCCGCCGCCCGCGATCATGGCCGTGGGCTATATCGACGGCGAGTTCGGCGTCTCCAAGCTCTACCCTCTCCAACCCGGCCGGCTGATCGAAACCGCCTCCGAAGGGAAGTTCGTCAAAAAGGGTACGCCCCTCCTGGCCCTCGACGAAGAAATCGCCACGCTCAAGGTGAAAGAAGCGAAGGCGGACCTCGACGCCACTCTCGCCCAACAGAAACAATCGCGGCATCTCCCCGAACAACGCCGACTCAAGCTTGAACAACAATCGGCCGCCATCGCCGCCGTCCAGCTGAAGCAGAAATCCGCCACCAACGAACTCGACGCCAAGCTCGAAGCCGCCCGCAAAGGCATTGAAGTGAACGCCAGCCTGGTCGAATCCTATCGTCAAAAAGTGCAAGAACTCGACGAACTCATCAAGGTCGAGAAATCGAAGCTCGAAGAAATCAACCTCATCGACCCGACCATCGACATGGCCCGCGCCGACGCGGACGTCGCCTCCAAGAAGGTCCGCATGGAACAGGCGCAATGGGCCCTGGACCAGTGCAAACTCCTCGCCCCCGCCGACGGCACCGTCCTACGCGTGCATGTGAACCCGGGCGAAGTGCTCGGCCCGAATCCGCAACGCCCCGCGATCGAGTTTCTCACCAAGGGCGATTTGATCGTTCGGGCGGAAGTGTTGCAAGAATGGGCCGGCCGCGTCAAACTCGATCAGGAAGTCGAAATCACCGACGACACGTTTCAAGGCCCCAGCTACAAGGGAAAGGTCTACTTCCTCTCCCCCTGGTTCACGCAGAAACGCAACCTCATCATCGAACCCTTCACGTATAACGACGTCCGCTTCCTCGAATGCCTCGTACGCGTCACCCCCGAAGGCGATCTTCCCCTTCGCGTCGGCCAACGCGTGCGGATGAAGATCAAGTCGTAAGTTTCGAGGCTTGCTCAGTCATTACCCAACATCGATCGCTTCAACGTGCGTTTGCGGATCGCCGCTGACGTGAACGCGCCCGTCTTTGTCGACAAACACATCGACTTCGCTGCGAGCGCCGAAATCGGGTAGGTAAATGCCCGGTTCGACCGAGAAGCACGTACGACGCATGACTTTGCGGTCTTCGCGGGTTTCCAGGCCATCCATGTTGGCGCCGTTGCCGTGAACTTCTTGGCCGATCGAATGGCCCAGGCGGTGGACGAAATTGGCGCCATAACCCGCGGCATCGATCACCTTGCGGGCGGCTTCATCGACCTGCCAGCCGAACAGCGGCTCGTCGGCGGCGAACGCCTTTTGCACGCGGGCGATGGCGGCATCGCGCGCGTTGGCGACGATCGCAAAAACATCGCGATATTTCGCCGGCGTTTCCTTTCCGACATACGCGACGCGCGTCAAATCGCTGTACACCGCTCGCGGCTTCTTGCACTTCGCCCAGAGATCGACGAGCACGAAATCGCCGGCGCGAATGACCACATCGGTCGCGGGCGTGGTGGAGTAATGCGGGTCGCCGCTGTGGGCGTTGACGCCGCAGATGGGGTTGTGATCGGTCTCGACGCCGTGAGCCGCGAAGTGGTCGAGAATCGCCTGGATGACGTGGCTTTCGCGCAGTTCTTGTCCGCTGCGGATGCGGCTGCCGATCAAACCGAAGACGACATCGTACGCGCTGCGGGTGTGCTTGGCGGCTTCAAGATGAAGAGCCCATTGGTCGTCGTCCCAGGTCGCCTCGAACGTCTGCACGAGATCGCCCGACGACACCACCTTCGGGCCGAACGAGCGCACGAGTTCGACCGTTCCCGCATCGACGCGGCTGACATACGGGTTGGAATTGCGCGGCACATATTCCATCGCCACGGTGGGGAAGCCGTTCACGAGTTGGCCGACGCCCGCTTCGAGCTCCTGCCAGCGCAGATAGACGGAGGTCGAACCGGGATATTTCTCGAGGGCGGCCGGTTCGATCCGGTGCACGAGTTTGCGCGGTTCGCCGTGCGCGGGAATCAAATAAAACCAACGGCGCGAGAGAAAGATATCGTCGCCGATACCCAGGACGCGGCGAGCGAGGACGTTGAGGCCGCGAAAATCGTAGAGGAGCCAGGCGTCGATCCCTTCTTCGCGGAGGGCGGCCTGGATGGCGTCGAGGTTAAACATAGTTGTCCGGGGTTGGGCAGGTTAGCCGCGACACGGCGACCCCATTCTTATTTCTTGGCGGGCATGGGCTCGAGGATGAGCGTCACGGGCGCTTCGAGCGCGGGAATCAGATCGGTGTTGGCTTCGTAAGTCAGATTGTCGTTGTCTTTGGTGCTATCGAAGGGGACATCGAGCAAGGCGGTGTCGAAGTTGGCGATGCAGATGATGTCGCCGTCGTTGGCGAGATAATACGGCGGAGCCTTGGCGTTGAGCGGGTCTTGAAACAGTCGGCTGCCGGCGAAGACCCAGTCGGCTTCGAGAATCTTCTTCGACTTGATGTTGCGGATCCAGTCTTGCGCGGGACGGCGGACGGTCTTGCCGTTTTCCTGATATTCGACCGTAATCTTGATCGGCGTCCCGGTCGGCGGCTTGAACTTGGGCTGAAACTGGACGGGACTGCCCGCTCCCGCACCCGCGAGCAGAAGCGCCTTGTGAATTTCACGGGCGTCGAAATCGCCGACGAGAATCGCCTCGTGTTCTTTGGTGCGCTTGCGGGTGAGCAGCTGTTCGAGTTGTCCCTGGCGAAGGCAGACGTTCGCTTTCACGAGCACGCGGCGCTTGTCGCCGTCGACTTCCAGGGTGATGTTCTTGGCGATCTCGACCTTCTTCGGGCCGTTCTGCCCTTGAAGGTCCGCGACGCCAAACGCCGCGACGAGAGCAACCAAAACGGCGCACTGGATTCCGATCGATCGCATGGCGGCATCTCCCTGGTGTCGGACGTTGGGGCCGATCAGTCATCCATGCCGCCGGCATCGCTGATGTCGGTCATCATGGCGCGGCGGGCGGCGTCGCCGGCGGAAGCGGCGCGCGTCTGCACGGTCCCGGTCGAATCGAGGAAGATCTTATCCTGCACGATCTCCTGAAGCACGATCTGCAACCGGTCATGCGTGCGCAGATCGACGAGCGGCCGGGCGCCGGTGTTGAGGGCGACCATGCGCTTCTGAATCAGCGTCGACAGCTTGAAGCGGCCGCCCACCTTGTTGACAATGCTTTCTTCCTTCAGATCGTCCAGCATCACGTTACCTCGTAAACAGGGGACTGATGATTGCGCGTAGGTTTTTCAAGGCGTCCTCCAGGTTGTCGTTGACGACCTGGTGGTGATATTCGTGGATCCGGGCCATTTCGAGCCGGGCGCCGGCGAGACGGCGTTCGATGCTTTCCGCGGTCTCGCTCTGACGGCGGTGCAGGCGTTCGTTGAGCACATCGAGCGACGAGGTGCGAATGAAAATCGACACCGCGTCGGCGCACTTCGCCTTCACCTGAGCCCAGCCGTTGACATCGATCTCGAGCAGCACGCCCTGGCCCTGGATGCGGAACGGCTCGACCTCGGCGACCAGAGTGCCGTAATAGTTGCCGAAAACATCGGCCCATTCGAGAAATCCGCCGCGTTCGATTTCGTCGCGCACTCGCTCGACGGTCCAGTAATGATACTCGACGCCATCGCGTTCTTGCGTGCGCCGTTTGCGGGTCGTCACCGAGACGGAG
>JBAXFO010000407.1:0-5061 GCA_037139885.1 Planctomycetota bacterium | reverse complement strand
GACCACTCACCTCGGCTCCGAGGGCTTCTTCAAACAGGCGGCGGTAGTGGTCTTCGTTGAGCGGGTCGATGCGATAGCCGACCGCTTCACCATTTTCTGCTGGCAGTTTGCCGAATTCCTCTCCCGGAGTGATGACGACGACGCGCGACTCGTCCCCGATTACCGTAGACAATTCCCTGCCGACGCCATGTCGATCAGCAAACACTAGCCAAGTCGTGATGCCTTGGGATGCGTCCTCGGGGTCGATTGATGCACGCGAATCAACCGGCTCGGGCGCCCAGTTGACGCGGTAAAGCCAATCACGGGCATCGATCGACTTTTCGCCCGCGGCCCGGCCGATCCGTTGAACGCGCACTCCCTCGAATCGAATCAGCACGCGTCCCGCCGCGTCGGTCAGTGAAACGTCAGCCTCCACGGTTTCGGGGCTCGGTGCTTCACTAGTCGATTTCCGAACGGCATAGACGCAGGCTGTTTCCTCGCACGGGCCGAAGATTCTCACGGCGCGAACGCCAGCGGGCATATACGTAAAGGTGCTGTGCGAGCCGTCCGCCTCCAACGGCACCACGCCGGCCGTCGCCTGAAACAGAGCGTCTCCGAGTGCCGGATGCAGGCGATACCCGCTCATCGACTGGCGTATCGCGGCTGGCAGGTTGAGCTCCGCAAGGGCGTCATCGTCGCCGCGCATGAGGTTATCCAGCACTCGAAACGCCGGTCCGTAGGCCAGGCCGCGTGCGGCCATTTGTCCATAGAACTCCACCTGTCCAACTCGATCGTGCATTCCGCGGCGAACCGCGTCGAGATTGATCAACGGCGGTGCTTCATGAGCCAGCGTGTCGGCGTGTCGCAGCCGACCGCAAGCATGAAGGGTCCAGAGGCCCGCCTCGTTTTCCGAGTCAGCCGGAATGCTCGACACTTCGAACGTGCGTTCGCCGCCCTGCTCTGATGACACTGTCACCTGAACGATTCTGGATGTGCCCGCAGGCAGGAACATTGCTTGCTGGAACGAAGCATCGGCTACGGCGTGATTGCCAGCACCGAAACTCTGATCTGCGGCGGCCAGCGCCTGCTCCAGGTACGCCGCGGCCGGCACGACCGGCGACCCCTGCACCTGGTGATCGACGAGGTACTCCGGCGAATGGCTGTTGAGCCGCACTTCAAAGATGGTGCTGTTGAGTGCGGCCCGCACCCGAGCGCCAAGGAGCGGATGAATCGACGGCCCCTGTGCGCCCGACCCCGAGCGGCGAATCGGATCAACCGCGTCAAACCAGTGCCGCGTCTTCTCAAAGGGATATGTTGGCAGGATCACCTTGCGTCGCGGCCAATCCCGATCGAAGCCAATCCAATCGACCTTGGCGCCAAGGGTGTACAGTTCGGCCAGGCTCGACAGCATTAACTCCCAATCGTCGTGCCCCTTTCGTAGAGAAGGCAGCCAAGCGGCTTGAGAGTCGGGAAGGCAGCGACGTGCCATTCCCGTCAAGCTCGCGGTCGGGCCGATTTCGAGAACGGCCTGCATGTCCATTGCGCCGATCGCCGCGATCCCCTCCGCAAACCGAACCGGGTTGCGAACATGCCGTCGCCAGTACGCCGCGTCTGGGGCCCCATCAATCACGGCGCCCGTCAGATTTGAGATCAGCGGGATCTTCGGCGCATTAAAGCGTAAGGTTGCCGCGAACGCTTCAAACTCGTCGAGCATTGGCTCCATTAAATGAGAATGAAACGCATGCGACACCGACAATGCCTGCGAGGAAATCCCTTCCAAAGCGAGTTGTTCGATCACTGCGTCAATCGCGTCTTGATGGCCCGATATCACAGTGTTGTCCGGCCCGTTGATCGCAGCGATTGAAACGACGTCCGGCAGTGCCTGCCGCACTCTGGCGGCATCGGCGAAGACAACGGCCATTCGGCCGTTTCGCGGCAACTGCTGCATCACCCTCGCGCGGCAAGCGATGAGCCTCAGTCCGTCTTCGAGACTGAAGACCCCCGCTACGCACGCGGCGACATATTCGCCGACGCTGTGTCCAAGCACGACGGCCGGCTCGATGCCCCACGAGCGCCACAGCGTCGCCAACGCATATTCGTGGGCAAAGAGCGCGGGCTGCGTGTACGCCGTTTCGTCAAGCGGTGACTCGCTCCCATTGTCCGGATAGATGACCGACAACAGAGTCTTCGGCAAGAGCGGCCGCAGAATCTCATCACATTGCGCGATCGCGCGGCGGTAGGTCGGCTGCGTTTCGTACAATGAGCGGCCCATGCCGACATATTGCGAGCCCTGGCCGGTGAAGAGAAAGGCCGTCCGTAACGAGGCAGCCGCCTTAGACTGCCGTTTCCGGACTCCCTTGGGATGTTGGCCCTGGGCAACAGCTGCGAGTTGGTTTCGCAACTCCTTGGCGTCCGCAGCGACAATTGCCAGCCGATGATGAAAGTGGCAGCGTCCTGTGTTGGCGGAGTAGCAAACGTCGGCAACCGCCGCATCAGCGTGTTCGTCGAGTCGCTTCACGTAGCTTCCCACCAGTCGCGCCAGTGCCGCCTCGGACTTCGCCGACAGCGCTAAAAGATGGCAAGGCCGATCCGTGAACTCTGCCCGCGGGGCCTGCCAGTGCGCCTCCTCGATCAGAATGTGCGTGTTGGTTCCGCCGAATCCAAATGAACTGACGCCGGCAGCGCGTGGCTGGCCGTTCCTCTGCCAATCGACTGGCTGGGCGGGGACCGCCAGACGCGAGCCGTCGAGCGAAACGTGAGGGTTGAGCGTTTGGAAATGAAGTTGGGCCGGCACCAGCCCATGCCGCATCATCAGCACGACCTTGATGATTCCCGCGACGCCCGACACCGTCTCGGTGTGGCCAATATTGCCCTTCACCGAACTGACGTAGCACGGGGGATCGTCAGGCCCGCTGCGACGAAAGACCTGCGACAGCGCCTCCAACTCGATCGGGTCGCCCAGCGGCGTTGCGGTGCCGTGCGCTTCCAGATAGCTCACTTGATCAGGCGTCCACCTTGCCTGCGCAAGTGCTGCGCGAATGACAGCCTGTTGCGAACGTCCGTTCGGGGCCGTGATGCCCGACGTGCGGCCGTCTTGATTAACGGCACTCGCGCGGATGATCGCCAGCACTTGATCCCCATCTCGGGTTGCGTCGGTCAGCCGTTTGAGGACCAAGAGCGCGCACCCTTCGCCTCGCACATAGCCGTTGGCGGCCGCGTCGAACGGGCGACACCGGCCATCGGGCGACAGCATGTGCGCTTTGGAAAACGCAATGGTCGTTTCGGGAGAGAGAATCAGATTGACTCCGCCCGCCAGCGCCGCATCACATTCGCGATTGCGCAGGCTTTGGACCGCCGTGTGAATACCAAATGTGCTCGATGAGCAGGCCGAATCCAACGCCACGCTGGGGCCACGCAGGTCAAGCACATACGACACGCGATTGGCGGCGATGCTCAGCGCGTTGCCCGTTCCCACGTGAGCATCAATGTAGCGGAAGTAATTTTCGTCCTGCGTATGGATCTTGGAATAGTCCGTTCCCCCGATCCCGATGAAGACTCCCGTCGTGGAACCGGAGACGCGATCGGGCGCTAGTCCGGCAACCTCCAGCGCCTCCCAGGCGACTTCGAGTAAGAGCCGCTGTTGCGGATCCATGCGGCTGGCTTCGCGTGGGGAGATTCCAAAGAACGCGGCGTCGAATTTGTCGACGTCGGCCACCATCCCCGCGTTTCGCACCGACATCTTTCCGACCTGTTCGCCGGTCGGATCGAAGAAAGCGTCTACATTCCAGCGACTGGCTGGAATCTCGCCAGTGGCGTCAATGCCCTCTGAAATGACTCGCCAATAGTCATCCACATTCGCGGCACCAGAAAAACGGCAGGACATGCCGACAATCGCAATCGGCTCGGCAACCTGACTATTCGTGCCCAACCGCCGCTCGAGGAGCCGCAATTTGTCTGGCGTGAGATTGGCCAGGCGTTGGGATACATCGCTCATATGCAATTGAAGCCAATTCTCGGCGGTTCCTGGCGGTCGCGCCGGGCAGAACATCGATTATACACGACTATTTCTATTGGAATCGCTGAGCCCCGTCATACGCCTGGGTACGACGAATTGCCATATTCCGACATGGCTGGCGCGATTGCGAAGTTCCTTCAGGGGATCAACGCCGCGGGTCGTCGCTATGAGGCTATTCTCGCAGTGCGTCGCGAGCATCGTGATCGCTCAACTGCTCGATCTCGGCGAGGAGCGTTTCGAACTCCGTGATTCCGAAGTCGGTTGGCGGCCCCCCTGACTCAGAAGCCAGCGTGTGCGCGGCGGCAGCCTGCTCAGCGAGAAAACGCGCCAACAATTCGGGTGTCGGGTAATTCCACGCGGCGATCGCGGGGGTCGGCACCTCGAGCCAGCGTTCGAGGTCGGCGCTGAGTTCGACCGCGGCGAGCGAATCAATGCCATATTCGGCGAACGGCCTCTGTCGGTCGACGTCTCCGGAAGGCAAATCCGACCGCGCGACGAGCCAGTCTAATAGCCGTGCCTCGATGCGCTCGGCCAGTCGGTCGATGTCGCTAGCGGTCAGGCCATCGCGTGGAATGGCGATGCGCTCCGTATCCGGATCGAACCGCAATCGCAGCGGCTGTCCGGAATCGTCCACACATTGATCTGCCACCGACCATTGAGCGACGACATTGAGTGTGCCTTCCAGGAAGTGTGCACGGCAAAGCGATCGCTGAATCTTGCCGCTTGTGGTTCTCGGCAAGCTCGCCTGACGGATTAGGACGATTGCGCGGGGATCCAGTTCATGCTCGGCGATCACGGCGAGACGAATGTCACGAAAAACGGACGGCAAGTCGTCGCTTCGGTGATGTCGGTCGATTTCCTGAACGACGACAAGCCCCTCCTGTCCATCCGCTTCGACGGCGAACGCCGCGCCGCAATCCCGCAGCAACGCGCCGTGAGTGTCCCACGCAGTCAATTCGATGTCGTGCGGATAGTGGTTCCGGCCGCGAATGATGATGACGTCCTTTAATCGCCCTGTGACGTAAAGCTCACCGTCGCTGAGAAACCCAAGATCTCCCGAACGCAGA
>JBAXFO010000406.1:0-5078 GCA_037139885.1 Planctomycetota bacterium | reverse complement strand
AAGCATGGGAAGCCGCCAGCGCTCTCCTGCGGAGAGCCGCGAACGGAGCCGCAAATCGGACTCACCGATTTCTCATCGCTTTTGCTCTCCCGCGTTCAAGCCACGTCGGTTAGGTTTGAAGAATTCTGACACCGGCCCATGGGTCCACTCATCTCTCGCCGGTGTTCCCGTTCGTCTCCTCCGAAGAGGTGCTGCAATGAAATGGTCGCTCGGCATGTCGCTTTTTCTGGGATGTGTCTTTCTTGCCTGGGCGCAGCCTCCCGAGGCCGGCCAGGAACCCAAGAAGGACCCCAAAGGCGGCTTCTTCAAAGGCATGGCGGTCACGCGCAAGATCGTCAAAGATTTCGACAAGGACGGCGACGGCCGACTCAACGCCGCCGAACGCCAGGCGGCCCGCGAGCAACTCAAAAAAGACGGCGGCCTGAAGAAGGGCTTCGGCAAAGGCTTCCCTGGCAAAGAATCCGAAAAGGGAACTCCCGGCGCCAAGGTGAGAATCGAGGATGTCAAATCGTATCCTGACGCCACGCTCTACGATCCCAATGTGTTGCGGACGCTGTTCCTCGAATTCGAAAACCCCGACTGGGAAGCTGAGCTCGCCGACTTCTATCGCACCGACGTCGAGGTGCCGGCCAAGCTCGTCGTCGACGGCAAGACGTATCCGAACGTCGGCGTCCACTTTCGCGGCGCCTCGTCGTATTTCGCGGTCTCAGTCGGATCGAAGCGGTCGCTGAATTTGTCGATCGATTTCGCCGACCCCATGCAAAAGCTTTACGGTTCCAAGACGCTCAACCTCCTCAATTCGCACGACGACCCGACGTTCATGCACACCGTGCTCTTTTCGACGATCGCCCGCAACTATCTGCCGGCTCCGAAGGCGAACTTCGTCAAGGTCGTCATCAATGGCGAGAACTGGGGCGTTTACACCAACGTCCAACAATTCAACAAGGAGTTTCTGGCCGAGAACTACGGCAACGGCAAAGGCACGCGCTGGAAGATCAAGGGGAGCCCTGGCGGCGGCGGCAGCCTGGAATATTTGGGCGATAAGATCGAATCCTATAAGAGTCTTTACGAGATGAAGACCAACGACGGCGATAAGGCCTGGAAGGATCTCATCAACCTTTGCAAAACGCTCAACACCACGCCGCCGGACCAACTCGAAAAGGCCCTGGAGCCGATTCTCGACGTCGACGAGGCGCTCAAGTTCCTGGCTGTCGACATCGCGCTCATCAACGACGACGGTTACTGGACGCGCGGCAGCGATTATAGCCTCTTCAAAGACAGTAAGGGAAAGTTCCACGTGATGCCCCACGACATGAACGAGACGTTCGTCGCCGCGAAGGGGGGCATGTTCGGCAAGGGTCCGCCGTTCGGCGTGCCGTTCCCGGGCTTCGGTCCGCCGCCCAAGGATGAGAAGAAGGACGGCCCGCCGCCCAAGGACGGCGAGAAGAAGGATTTCCCCAAGGGAGGCCCGGGGTTCTTCGGGAAAGGTCCGGGGTTGGAGCTCGATCCGCTGACGGGTCTCGCCGATGCGCGGAAGCCGCTGCGCAGCAAGCTGTTGGCCGTGCCGAGTCTGAAGGCGAAGTATCTGGAGTACGTGAAGGCCATCGCCCGCGACGATCTCGACTGGAAGAAACTGGGGCCGATCGTGAAACGCAACCGCGACTTGATCGAACCGGAATTGGCGCTGGATACGCGGAAATTGACGTCGCTCGATGCGTTCCGCAAGCTGACGGCCGACGCCGCGGAAACCGCGCCAGGGCGGGGCACGAGCCTGCGGGCGTTCGCGGATCAGCGGCGTGCGTACCTTTTGCAATATGAAGAAGGCAAGAAAAAGCCGTAAGCTTTTACGCGTGCCGAAGTTTTCGAGAGCACGGTGGATAGCTATCATCGTGCTCTCATGACGCGTGGAGTATCTTAGCTGAAGAATCGCTCAACGGTGTTTGGAGCTCTCCATCGAGATCGACCGTTGGCGACGCGGATTCGGAGCGCATCCGAGGGAGTATGAACAATGATGACGTCATGGAAAAGCGGGCTCGGGTTGGCCGTCCTGATGGCGGTCGCGGGAACTGCGTCCGCTCAGCCGCGCGGCGACTTCAAGAAGCCCTTCGAAGGCGCCCCGCGCGGCGGTTCCGAAGTCGATCGCGTCCGCAGCGACATGAAGGCTTTGGAAAGCTCGATCGATCGCTTGCGTGGCCAGATCGACGAGATGAGCCGCAAGCTCGAACGCGCCAGCGCCAACGCGGGCGACAAGGGCCCGGGTAAGGGCAAGTTCGGCCCCCCCGATGGCGCACGCGGTTATGAGAAGAAGGGTTTCGAAAAGAAGGCCCCGCCGCAACAAGCCGCCGCTCGGGACATGAAAGACTTCAAGGGTGGCCCGTGGGGCGCCGACTGGAAGAAGGCTTTCGAGGAAAAGATGCGTTCGGCCCAGGCCCAGGGCGGACCGCGGTCAGGCTGGGGTCCTCCGGGAGCCGGCCGCTTCCCGACGCCGCCGTCGCGTCCGCAACCTCCCGAACGGACCGCTTCGCGTTCCTCGTCGGATCTCGAAAGTCGCGTCGAGCGGCTTGAACGTTCGATCGAAGAGCTGCGCCGCGAAATTCGCAATCGCCGCTAAGGCGCTGCGCCGCGGTCCATCCGTTAACTCGTTGTTCTCTTGAGCGTGCCGTCGAAATCTCGACGACACGCTTTTTGTTTGCGCCGCATGTCCGCTTTGGTCCAGGGAATCGCATGAACTGGGTGTAGCACAATCCATCACCATGCGAAGCCCCCCCGAATCGCACACATCGGAGATACATCATGAAACGGCAATGGAAACTCCTCGCTCTGACGGCCGCCCTGACCCTCATCGGCCCGGTTCACGCCAGCCCCAGCGGCAGCGGCGGACCAGGATCCGTCAAGGGCAACCCGGGCTCGAATGGCCCGATCGCCACGCAAAAGCCCTCAGGCAACACGAACGGACCGACCACGCGGTCGACGCCGTTCACCCCGAAAGTTTCGGACACCGCTCGCGTCAAGACCGCGGACCCGGTGAAAACCAAAGGACCGGTCGATTCGAGAATCAGCGACCTGTCCAAAGTGAAAAAGCTTCCCGATACCGCAAAGCTGCCCGACGCCAAGAAAACGGGCGACCCGAAGAAGACCGGCGACCCCAAGAAAGGCCCCGACACGACGAAACTACCCGACAAGAAGGGGACCGATCCCAAGAAAACGCCTGACCCGAAAACGACCGATACGACGAAAAACCCCGACAAGACCAAGCTGCCCGACGGCAAGAAGGGAACGGATCCGAAGGGGACCGACATGACCAAGAACCCCAAGGGCAATACGCCCTCGGACTGGAAACACCACAACCCGTACCCCAACTATCATCGCGATCACGGCCGGCAGTTCGCTCACGGCACGTACTACGTCGGCCAAAATCATCGGCACTGGTCGTTCTGCTCGTGGGACAATCGCTACGGCTGCTACTGCTACTGGGATCCGTGCTGCAGCCGCTACTATTACTACTGTCAGCCCGACGCCTGCTACTATCCGGTCGCCTACTGTCCTTACCGGACTTATACCTGGACCGAACCGGTGTGCAACACCTGTGCTCTGCCGGCTCCGACCGACGCCAACGTCCGCGTCTTGCCGTGTCAGGATTGCCCGCCCGCAGCCGTGCAAACGTCCCGTGTCTCGACGCCGACCCCGGCTCCGACGCCTGAACCCGCAACGGTCGAGCCCGCCGTCGCCGAAGGGCCCACGGAAATCCCCGCCATCCCCGATCCGGTGTTCGTTCGCAACGAACGCTAAATAAAACGCGGATCGCCCCGGTCACACGAGTGACCGGGGCGATTGTGTTTTTCGAGGAAAGCTCACAGCTTACAGCTCACAGCCGACAGCGAATCACTCCATCCGTTCGACGATCATCGCAACCGCATTGCCGCCTCCCAGACACAACGACACCAAGCCCCGTTTCGCCTTTCGCTCCGCCATGGCATGCAACAGCGTGACCAGCACGCGGGCTCCCGACGCGCCGATCGGATGCCCAAGCGCGATGGCGCCGCCGTGGACGTTCACCTTCGCCTCGTCGAGTTTCAACTCTTGCCCGCACGCCAACATTTGCGAGGCGAACGCTTCGTTGAGTTCGAACAGATCGATGTCGTCGATCGACAGCTTCGCCTTGGCGAGAACTTGTCGGACCGCCCGAATCGGGGCGAGGAAAATGTCGCGCGGGTCGATGCCGCTCGTGCCGTAAGCGACGATCTTGGCGAGCGGCGGTTGAGCGAGCTTCTCGGCGCCGCGCGGTGAGGCGACGAGGATCGACGCGGCTCCATCGCTGAGCGTTGAGGAGTTGCCGGCCGTCACACTGCCGGCGTCGCTGAATGATGGCCGCAATTTGGCGAGTCCCGCGGCGGTGGTGTCGGCGCGAACGCCTTCATCGCGCGCCAGCGTCTTCGCCTTGGCGCCGCTGCCGACGGTGATCGGAACCACTTCGTCGTTGAACAGTCCTTGTTCCCAGGCGGCCGCGGCCCGTTGTTGGCTCTGGGCGGCGAAACGGTCCTGGTTTTCACGGGTGATGCCGCACGCTTGCGCCGTGTGTTCGGCCGCGCTGCCCATCGACCAATTCTCGAATGCACACCACAGGCCATCGGTTTGCATTTCATCGACGACTTTCTGATCGCCGAACTTCCACCCTTGGCGAGCGCCGTTGATCAGAAACGGACCCCGGCTCATGTTCTCCATGCCGCCCGCGAGAATCAAGTCGGCATCGCCTGCCCGGATCGCCTGGGCCGCGAGCATCACCGCTTTGAGCCCGGAGCCGCACACTTTATTGATGGTGACCGCGGGAATCGTGACGGGCAACCCTGCCGCCAGCGCCGCCTGTCGGGCCGGATTTTGGCCGACGCCCGCTTGCAAGACCTGCCCGAGGATGACTTCGTCGATCGCTTCGGCCGGCGCCCCGCTGCGTGCTAACGTCGCCTTAAGTGCCTGCGCCGCCAACTGCGGAGCGCGCAGGTCGGCGAGCGTGCCGAGGTATTTGCCGATCGGCGTGCGCACGCCAGCGAAGAGGAGAGGTTCGTTCATTCTCGTACCTTTCT
>JBAXFO010000405.1:0-5086 GCA_037139885.1 Planctomycetota bacterium | reverse complement strand
TCATCGACATGATCCGCTTCCCCTCCGCCAACGATCGCGGCGAAGGCGTCATCGTCGAAATCCTCGGCCCGCGCGGCGATCCCGGCGTCGATGTGCTGTCGATCACGCGGGCTTTGAATCTGCCCGACGCCTTTCCCGAAGACGTGCTCGCCGAGGCCCGCAATCTCGCCATCGACTTCCACGAAACCGATCTGCAAGGCCGCGACGATTTCACCGCCTGGCAGACGCTCACCATCGATCCCGTCGACGCCCGCGATTTCGACGATGCCGTGTCGCTGACCATCGACCCCAAAAGCAAACACTGGCAGCTCGGCGTCCACATCGCCGACGTCGGCCATTTCGCCCCTCCGGGCAGCGCTCTGGACCGCGAAGCCCGCAAACGGGCGACAAGTATTTATCTGCCGGGAAAAGTGATTCCGATGTTTCCCGAGATCCTGTCGAACGGCCTCGCCAGCTTGCAGCAGGGGAAGGTGCGCTTCGTCAAAAGCGTGCTCATGGATTTGACTCCTGCCGGGCAGCTTGCGAACGTCAAGTTCGCCAACGCCGCCATCAAAGTCCGCCATCGCTTCGCCTACGAACAAGTCTCCGAGATTCTTGCGAAGGCGGAGACGGCGACCGCCGAAGAACTCGGGACCACTCCCGAGATCCTCGAGCAGCTTCAGCGGATGCGCGATCTCGCGCTCATCTTGCACAAACGCCGCGTGAAACGGGGCTCCCTCCAGCTGAACATGCCCGAGACGCAGCTCGAATACGACGCCGACGGCAAGGTGAGCGGCGCTCATTTCCGCACGCACGACATCAGCCATCAGATGATCGAAGAATGCATGCTCGCCGCCAACGAGGCCGCCGCCCAACATCTCGACGATCACAAGATCCACTTCCTGCGCCGCGTGCATCCGGCTCCCGAGCCGAACAAATTGCGTGCGTTCGCCGAGTTCGCCCGCATTCTCGGTTACAAGGTGAAGAGCGAAACCGATCGCTTCACGCTGCAGCGGATTCTCGATGAATCGTCGGGCAAACCCGAGGCCCATGCGGTTCACTATGCGATGCTGCGCAGCCTGAAGCAGGCGACGTACAGCCCGCTCAAGGACGATCATTACGCCCTGGCGAGCGAGAACTACTGCCATTTCACGTCGCCGATTCGCCGTTATCCCGATCTCGTCGTGCATCGTCTTTTCGATCAGATGCTCAAGCGCGGCAAGGCGGGGAGCAGCGTCGATGAACTCATCGTGCTGGGCGACCACTGCAGCAAGATGGAACGTCGGGCCGAGCTTGCCGAACGCGAACTGACGAAGCACAAACTGCTCGTCTTCATGACCGAACGCCTCGGCGAAGAGATGAACGCCATCGTCACCGGCGTCGCCGACTATGGCTTTTACGCTCAGGCCGAGCATTTTCCGGCCGAGGGCCTGGTGCACATCAGCACGCTGCCTGGGGATTATTACTACTTCGACGAGCCGAGCCATTCGCTCATCGGGCAACGCACCAAACGCCAGTATCGGCTTGGAGACAAGTTGCGCGTGAAAGTCGTCCGCGTCGATCTCGCTCGCCGGCAGATGGATTTGCGGGTCGTGACCGCGGAGTCGGCCGAACCGCAAACGAATGCGCCGCCCAAGAGCGAGAAGGCACGCATGGAGAAGCCGCGCGGGCGGCGGAAGAAGCGGGAAGGGTGAGATACGGGAAGCGAAAACGACAAATACTTGATTATGAGTACGATGAGGAGTAGGAGTAGGAAGTTTGAGTACGAGTACGAGGACGATTAGGGAAAAACCGGAACCCTCCATGTCGCCTTCGTCATCGGACTCCTCATCGTGATCGAACTCGGGTTTTTCCTACTCATCCTCGTAATCGTCATCGTACTCGCGTATTTCGCAATTCGCTCCGCAGCGCATTCGAGGGTTTTCGTGTGTCGGATCGTTCGCCCCCGTCGGCTTTGCAGATCGGCGTCGCCTTCGGCATTCTTTACATCGTCTGGGGCACAACGTATCTCGCGATCCAGATCGGCGTTCTCAACGAGGGGCTGCCGCCTCTTTTGTTCGCGGGTTCGCGCATCGGCTCGGCGGGGATCATCCTGCTTCTCTTTCAACGCATTCGCGGCCAATCCCTGCAATTGCGGGCGTCCGATCTGCCGGGCATCGCGATCGGGGCGGGCTTGCTCTTCGTCATCGGCAACGGCCTCATCAGCCTGGCGCTCAAGACCGTCGCCAGCGGCGAATCGGCCGTGCTCGCCGCCACGACGACGCTCTGGGTGGCGGTGGTCAGCACGATTCTGCCGGGAGGGGATCGCCTTCGTCCCGCGGGCTGGCTGGGGTTGGCGCTCGGCTTTCTGGGCGTGGTCGTCATCAAATCGCCCGCGCTGCGCGAGCAGGGATTCAGCTTCGCGTCCAACATCGGGCCCTGGATGGTTCTCGCATCGGCGGCCGCATGGGGCGTCGGCACGGTGCTGATGCGGAAGACGACGATCCATTTGCCGCGGCTGAGTTCCGTCGGCTGGCAGATGGCCCTCGGCGGGGCCGTCATGACTTTGCTCGGGCTGTCGCTGGGCGAAAGGCCGCCGGACTCGGTGTCGCTCGCCAGCATCGGCGCTTTCCTGTATCTTCTGATTTTCGGATCGCTGACGGCGTTCGTGGCTTTTACCTGGCTGCTGGAACACGTCTCCGCCCCCAAGGTGACGACTTATGCGTACGTCAATCCGCTGGTCGCCGTGCTGTTGGGCTCCTGGCTCCACGACGAAGAGATGCCCGTATCGCTCATCCTCGGCATGCTGTTGATCTTTGCCGCCTTATTTCTCGTTCGCCACGGCACGCGAAAATGATCTCCGAGTTAGCGGCTCGTGCGTCAGCAGAGCGCTGCCTCAACGCGCGGGGAAAACCAAGAACCCGAAATCGATCGGATTGGGATACGCCTGATGCGTCGAGGCAGCGCTCTGCTGACGCACGAGCCGCTAACGAAATCATTTTCATCGCAACCTGCCCACGTTGAACGCCTCGCCGCCGAGGGCCCGAGCGAATCTTGCCCTTGACCCGTGTCTCCCCTTTTCTCCATAATCGTGCCGCGACAGTCCAGTTTCCATGGAGGGAGAATCGATGTCGGCCTTGCCACAACCGCATTTCGGGCGGCGATCGCTCGAGGGTTTCGAGTCGGAAATCGAAACCATCGCTCGCGATCCCGAACGACGCATGCGTCTGCTCCAAACCTTGTTGGGCGACGGCGCGTGCCGGCAGCTCGGCATTGTGCCGGTGCCCGAAGGGTTCAAACTTTCGGTCGTCATCCCCGTTTACAACGAACGCCAATGGATTCACGAAGTGGTGCGGCGCGTCGAGGCCACGCCGTTTCCCAAAGAAATCATCCTGATCGACGATTGCAGCACCGACGGCACGCGCGACATGCTCGCCGAGTTCGCCGAGCGCGGGCATAAGGTCGTTTATCAAGAGGTGAATCAGGGCAAGGGGGCGGCTCTGCGGCGCGGCTTTCAGGAAGCCACCGGCGATGTCGTCATCGTTCAAGACGCCGATCTGGAATACGATCCGTCCGAATATCCGCGGCTCATTCAGCCCATTCTCGATGGTCGGGCCGATGTCGTCTTCGGCTCGCGTTTCATCGGCGATCATCATCGCGTGCTCTATTACTGGCACTCGATCTGCAACCGCATCTTGACCACGCTTTCGAACATGTTCACGAACTTGAACCTCACCGACATGGAAACCTGCTATAAGGTCTTCCGCAGGGAGGTTTTGCAGAACGTGAATCTGAAATCGAACCGTTTCGGCTTCGAACCGGAAGTGACGGCGAAGATCGCACGCTATCGTCCGCAGTGGCGGATTTACGAAGTGCCGATCAGCTATTCGGGCCGGACGTACGAAGAAGGCAAGAAAATCGGCCTCAAAGACGCGTTTCAGGCTCTGTATTGCATCATTCGCTACTGGAAATTCGACTAGCGTCAATCAGACTCAATTTTCGGTTGAGGCGAGCCGGCGGGCTTGTCCCGGCGGGATAAACCCGCCGGCTCACGCCAAAGTTAGTCTGGACGAGGCCCTAGGCTGCTTTTCACGCCGAAAATGGACGGTCAACGGAAGGAACCTTCGATGCGTTTCGCGGTGTCGCTATGGGCGTTGTTGACCGTCACGGCTGCGGCTCCGGCGGCCTCGTTGTTCGGCGTGCACTTCATCGACGCCAAGGAAGGCTGGGTCGTCGGCGACGACGGAGCCATCCTCCATTCCATCGACGGCGGCAAAACCTGGGAAGAACAAGCTAGTGGCGTCAAGGCCTCGCTGCGCGGCGTCTATTTCTTCGACGAGCTCACCGGCTGGGTCGTGGGGCGTGAGGAAAAACCCTACGGCGGCGGCAGCACAGGCGTGGTGCTCTTCACGCGCGACGGCGGCTTCAAATGGCAGCGACTGCTCGAAAATGCCCTGCCTGGCCTGAACGCCGTCCGCTTCACCGATCGCAAAACGGGGGTCATGCTCGGGGATGGCCTCGATCCGTTCGCCAGCGGCATGTTCCGCACGACGGATGGCGGGCGTTCCTGGGATCCGGTGCGCGGCACGCGCACGCCGGCGTGGGCGAACGGCGATTTTCAAGACGGCAAGAACGGCGTACTCGTCGGCCCCTGGGGAAAATTGGCGAGCTATCGCAATGAGCAATGGGCGTTCGCCGACCCCGCAACGTTCGGCGGGCGGGGCCTGCGCGATGTCAAGATTTTGAACAAACGTCTCCTCGCGGTCGGCGATGGAGGCCTGGCCCTCACGAGCGTGAGCGCCGGCCAGGCGTGGGCCCATGCGGACATTGGCTTGCCGGCCGAGGTGCGGGCGTGTCTCGATTTTCACACGGTGGCCAACGTCGACGAGCGCGTCTGGATTGCGGGCCGGCCCGGTTCGGTGATTCTGCGCAGCGATGACGGCGGCGCGACCTGGGCGACGAAGCCGATCAAAATCGACGGCGACAAAGGCGCCGCCCCGCCGATTCACGCTCTTTCGTTTATCGACAAGGATAAGGGCTTTGCCGTGGGCGCCTGCGACCGCATCTTGATTACGGAAGACGGCGGCGAAACCTGGCGGCAAACCCGGCGCGGCGAGCGGCCCGAAAC
>JBAXFO010000404.1:0-5090 GCA_037139885.1 Planctomycetota bacterium | reverse complement strand
TCTCGGAGGTGCGCCCATGAATCGATTGTTCGCTCGGTCGCTCGTTGTCGCCGTTCTTTCGGTCATCATGCCGTCGGCGACGTTCGCTCAAATCGTTTCGCTGCCCTCCCGTCCGATTCTGCAAAACGATCCGCTGCCTGAAGGCGCGGTGCGGCGGCTCGGCACGAATCGCTTGCGAGTTTCCGGCCCCGTCGGCTATTTCATGTTCAGTCCGGACGGCTCCACCCTCATGGTCGGCGCTCAGGATGGCGTTCACTTTTGGGAAACGAAAACCTGGCGCGAAACCTGGCGGACCAACGCCATGGCGTTCTCGTGCTCGCCCGACGGCAAACATGTCGCGAAACAAACGAGCGAACGCGTCATCGAAATCTGGGATGTCGACAAGAAGGCCCTGGTCCACGCCCGTCCGGTGAACAAGCTGGGGCGCAATGTCAATGTTTTCGATCTCGAGTTCAACGCCAAGGGGGACCGCCTGTGGCTGGGAGTCTCGGGGCAGGGTTGCTGGCTTTTCGACTGGGCGAAGAACGAAGTCGTGCAGCGCATCAGCCAGCCCGATCTTCAAGAGAGCTCGCTGTGCCAGTCGCGGGATCGGAAAGTCCTCGCGTTGCGGCGCAACGCCGAACGCCTCATGATTTACGATGGCGTCGACGGCAAACTGAAACGCGAACTCAAGATCGACCCCGAATCGACCTGGCACGCGCTTAACCATGACGGCACGATCGCCGCCGTCGGTAAAGAACTTTCCGCAATGACATTCTGGAGCGTCGCCACCGGCAAAGAGCTGCAATTGTTGCCGGCCAACGCCGAGAAAGCCGCCGAGGCGCCTGCGAACGTAGGTCCTGTTCGGTTCAGCCGAGGTCCGCTCTTCGACACGACGGGAAAACACCTGATCGTCACCGGCGTCAAGCTCGCCGTCGTCGATATCGCCAAGCGGACGACCGTCGCCGAAGCCGCATATTCTTCGAATTTCCCGAGCGCCATCGGCCTCAATCACGACAGCTCCATGTTGGCGGTCGGTTACAGCGACGGCACGGTCGAACTCCGCGATCCGCTGACGCTGCGGCCCCTCATGGACGATCCCCATCCGCGCGGCCCCGCGCTCGGCGTCGCCTTCTCGCGTGATGGCCGATCGTTGGCGACGCATCATGCCTTCTCCTTGATGGGCGAGGTCAACGATGTCGTGCGCCTTTGGAATCTGCAAACGGGCGCGAACTTGAAGACGTTCGACAAGCCGAGCCCCGAAGCCGCCTTGCCGCGCAGCCTCAGTCTGCGGGCCGATCGGATTCTGGCGTTGGCGTCGAAGGGTTCGTGGAATCTCGACACGGGCGCCTTTACGCCCGGCAAATCGCTGGCGGCCAAACAACGGCTCCTGCGCGTTTCCGCCGACGGCCTTCGCGGCGTCGCCGTCGTCGAGAGCGAAATTGGCGATGTGCAGTCGGCGTTGCTCATCGAAATCGGCACCGGGCGTGAGCTTTTGAAGCTGCCCCTCGAATCGCCGCCTGACATGGCGATTCCGGGCCGGACCATTGCCGCGAGCCTGTCGGCCGACGGCAGCGTGGTCGCCATCCGCTCCCGCCCCGCATCGCGAAACGATCCATTAACGGGCGAGATTCGCGAGTTCGACGGGTCGCTCGTCGCTTGGAATGTGACGTCGGGGCGAGCGGCGCCCCTCGTGTCGATCACGTTCGATCACGCGCTCGATCAATTCGCAGTCTCGGCCGACGGACAGCTGCTGATTGTTCACGGCTTGCGGGAAGCCGCCGCTTTCCAACAGCTCTGGCATCTGCCGACCGGATATCCCCTCTGGAAAGTGAAAGACGAAAAAGCGGTGCGCTCGATTTTGGGGCAACAGGTCGATGAGGAAACCCGGATGCTGCTTGAGCTATCGTCCGAACCGATGCCGCAAGCGAGCCTCGCCTTTTCGCACGACAATCGCTTTCTAGCCTCGGGGACAGAGGGCGAAATCGTCATTCGCGAAACTCTGACCGGCGCGATCGTCGGCGCCTTCAAAGGCCAGGATGGCTGGATTGAAGACCTCGCCTTTTCGCCGGACAGCCAATTGCTCGCGTCGGCGTCGTCGGCGAGTTCCGTCATGCTTTGGAAAGTCCCGCCGTTCGGCGCCGCCAAGCCCGGCGTCTGGCGGCGAGCCGATGCCGACACGCTGTGGGACAATCTGCGCGGCGAACCCGTGCGGGCGTTCCAGGCCATGGCCGACCTTCATGCCGGCGGCGAAGAGGCGGTCCTGTTCCTGAAGGACCGGCTGCAAGCCGAATCGGATCGCGATCGGCTCGACATCAAACATGCCCTCGCCGACCTGGGCTCGACGCAGTTTCAATCCCGCGAAAAAGCGACCGCCCGGCTCGACAAATGGGGTTTCCGCCTGAAGCCTTATCTCGTTGAAGCCCTGGCCCATACCGCCGATCTCGAACAAAAACGCCGCCTTTCCGGCCTCTTGCTCCGCTCGAAAAACTCGGGCATCGAACCCGAAGAACTCCGCGTCAACCGGTCCGTCGTCGTGCTCGAACGCATCGGCAGCCCCGGAGCACGCGTCGTTCTCGAAGCGCTCGCCCGCGGCCATGCGAACGACTTGACCGTACGCTCGGCCCGTGCATCGCTCGCAAGAATGGAGGGGCGAGAATGACGAAGGATGAAGCGAATGACGAAGTTCGAATGACTCGGCGCCATCGATTCATCCTTCGTGCTTGGTCATTCTTTTGCCATTGGGTATTTCGACCTTCGTCATTCTTCCCCCGGCTATAGAACAAGCGAATGGACTCCGGCCCCTCGATCCCCGATGGCGCCAGCCGTGCTCGTCGCAAGGTTTGGCAGCTCTTACCGCATGACGCCGCCGCCATCGACAACCTTGGCCGGGCTCTGCGCGTTTCGCCCATCGTCGCGCAGCTCCTCATCAACCACCAACTCATCGATCCGAAGGTGGCCGAGAAGTTCCTCGCCTGTCCGATGTCGGGCTTGCATGAACCGGAATTGCTGCCCGGCGTTCCCGAAGCCTGCGATCGCATCATCGCCGCCATCGCCGCCGGCAAGAAGATTTGCATCTACGGCGATTACGACGTCGATGGCGTCACCGGCACGGCCATTCTGCAAACGTGCCTCAAACACATCGGCTCGCCCGCGGTCGACTTCCACGTGCCGCACCGGCTCGACGATGGTTACGGGCTCAACGCGGAGACCTTGCGCAAACTCGCCGCCCAGGGCGTGCAAATGATCATCACGGTCGATTGCGGCATCGCCAGCATCGCCGAGGCGGAAGTCGCCCGCGAACTCGGCATCGAGCTCATCATCACCGATCACCACGAACCCAAGGCGACTTATCCGCGGGCCGACGTTCTCGTGCATCCACGGTTGATCGTCGGCGAAAATGGCTCGACGCGTCGCTATCCCTTCGAAGGGTTGTGCGGCGCGGGCGTGGCGTTCAAGCTGGCCTGGGCGTTGGCGAAACGTCACTGCGGCAGCGCCAAGGTCACGCCGCAACTCCGCGAATTCCTCCTCGACGCGATCGTGCTCGCCGCCATGGGGACCGTGGCCGACGTCGTCCCCCTCAACGATGAAAATCGCATCCTCGTCCGCCATGGTCTGGCCCGCATGCGGACAAATCCCTCGCAGGGCCTTAAGTCGCTGATGGGCTTCTGCAAGCTTGACAACAAGAAGACGCTGGCGGCGATGGATATCGGCTTTTCGCTCGCCCCCCGCATCAACGCCGCCGGCCGTCTGGGCACAGCCCGGCTCGCCGTCGAACTGCTGACGACGCTGTCGGCCGAACGCGCCCACTGGCTGGCCGAATTTCTCGAACGCCAAAATCACGAACGCCAGCTCCACGAGCGGCGCATCATGACCGAAGCACGCGACATGGCCGCCACGTTTCAAGAAGCGTCGGCCCTGGTCCTCGCCAGCGACGCCTGGCATCCGGGCCTGCTCGGCATCGTCGCCAGCCGGCTCGTCGATCAATTTGCACGGCCCGTTCTCATGATCGCCCTGCGCGACGGTCAACTTGGCCAGGGCTCCGGCCGATCGGTCCCGGGGTTCAACCTTCATGAAGCGCTTCAAGAATGCACCGCCGATCTCGTCAGCCACGGCGGCCATGCCATCGCGGCGGGCTTTCGCATCGTCCCCGACATGATCCCCGCCTTCCGCGACCGCTTCCTCGAAATCGCCCGCGGCCATTTCGGCAAACATCCGCACGCCCATCGCCTCTTGATCGACGCCGAAGTGCCGCTGTCGTCGTTGACGATTAACCTTTTACTGACGCTGGAACAGATGGAACCGTTCGGCGCGGCCAACCCGTCGCCCCTGCTCCTGGCCGACCGTTTAAAGATCACGGGCGAACCTCGCAAAGTCGGCGTCGGCGAACGCCATCTGTCGTTTCGCGTCAATCAAGGCGGTAAGGAACTTCGCTGCATCGCGTTCGGGATGGCCGATCGACTCGACGAACTCATGTCCCAAGGAGGCGAATGCTGCCTCGCCTTCACGCCGCGAATCAATGAATGGCAAGGCTTCCGGAATGTCGAAATGGAGGTCCGCGATTTTCAAGCGGGACCGAACGCCAAACTGGAATGACGAACCGCGAACGCAGATGCCACCACTTGTTTTCCCTCTCTCGGCCTGCGACAATTCCATGATTCCCCCAATCTCACGGAGGCCTCTCTCATGTCGATCGCAACCCAGCCCAAACCTAAAACCATCAAAGCTCCCAAGGTCAAAGATCAGCCGCTGTTCATCGGCGGCAAATGGCAGGATAGCGTCTCGGGCAAGACGTTCGAAACCGTCAACCCGGCGACCGGCGAAGTGATCTGTCAAGTCGCCGAAGGGGATAAAGCCGATATCGATCTCGCCGCCAAAGCCGCCCGGAAGGCGTTCGATGAAGGCCCCTGGTCGAAGATGTCGGCCGCCGAGCGAGGCCGTTATCTTTACAAGTTGGCCGACTTGATGGAGAAGAACATCGAGGAGTTGGCCGCCCTCGAATCGCTCGATAACGGCAAACCCTATCGCGACGCCATCGCCGCCGATCTGCCGCTGGCGATCAAGTGCTTTCGTTACTACGCCGGCTGGGCCGACAAGATCCACGGCAAGAC
>JBAXFO010000403.1:0-5093 GCA_037139885.1 Planctomycetota bacterium | reverse complement strand
CGGCAGCACATAAGCTTGCCAAGACTTGAGCCGGGAGCCGCCGAAAATGCCGAGGGCGCCGACGGGATTGAAATTAAACGCCAAGGCGAAATTCGACGCCACTCGAACCCCAACGGTCATAGCCGCCAATCCGAACGCCACCACACGAGCCGCCATAGTCGATTGCATGAACGTTCGAAGCCTCAAAGGTCGAGAGAGATTTTCATCGCTATGATACGGCAGACGTCAGCGGCTGACGAGTCGATTTGAATTTGCGCATCGCGTTAGCGGCTCTCCGCAGGAGAGCGCTGCCGATACGCACGTTCCGAAAAGCGTCCGTCCGCTCCCGCATCAATAACGAATCTCAAGCCCCAAGCTCAGCCCGTTCACGAAGAGATCGGACGAATCGAGCCCGCGGCGCGGCGTGAGCGGCGCCGCCGGAGCTGGTGAGCCGAGAACGGCGCTCTGCGACAAATTCAAATTGCGGTCGACTTGGTTGGCGACCCGGACGGTTTGATTCAGATACATCATGTCATAACCGATGCTCGCGATCATGCCCGAGGTGATTTGGTAGGCGAGCTTGAGTTCGACCGCCGGCATGATGCACATCACGATGTCCGTTTCGCGGCCGATGTTCGAAGGCTGCGCGTAAAAGCCGCCGACGAAGTTGCCCGGGTTGGTGGCGTCGGGCCCGCCGCTCGTGCTGCGTCCGTTGATGAGGACGGTTCGTTGATTGCCGCCGAGAGCGAGTTTGCCGGTGAGGTCGAACAGCCAGTTGCCCGCACGCCAGCGCATGCGTGAACCGGCCTGGTAGCCGAGAAACTGGTTGGACGATTTGAATTGATCGTCCAGCGTGATCTGTTGATTGAGAATCAAGTCCCGGCTGACGGCGGAAACTCCGAACGATTCGCGGAAGTCGAGATAACGAGCGCCGGAAAGGAATGTCCATTCGAAGTTGGCGTTGCGGCGAATATTGAACAGACCGTTGATCTCGACGCCGAAGAGGCCGAGGTCGGTGGCGACGCGAATCGTGCCGCCGAATTTTTGCAGCGGGTCGGCGATGATGGCGCTGTCTTCACGATTGAGCTGGGTGTTGAACCCCGAAAGATAAAGTCCCGGGTTGCCCGACTTGTCGGAGGAGAATACGGCCGCATGCGTCTCGCGAAAGATGGTGAAGCCGCTGGCTTCGATGCCGTAGTCGTGGGAATTATCGAGCCAGCCGCCGAGCGTGACGCGTAGGCCGCTGGTGTGGTCGTTCGAGAAATTTTGATTGCCGAAGAGGACGCTCGTGTTTGGATTGCCGATGACGCCGGCGAAGCAATCGTCGGTGGGCGTCCCTGTCGTGACGACCGGAAACGGCACGTTCGAATTCGGCACGCTCCAGAGCAGGAAATCGGTTTTGAACCAAATGATCTCGGAGGGAAACGCAGGTTCGAACGAAACGGGCGCGGCGGTTTCCACGGGCTGCGGAGCGGGCGCGGGCGCAGCTTGCGGCGGCTGCTCCTTGGGCTGCGGACGTTTCGCGGGCGCATCCTGCCCGAAGGCGGTCGCCGCGACGAAAAGCCATCCGCAGACGATGGCGAGTTGATGATACCGCATGATCCGCAACCTCGGCAGTGGTTCCAGGCCAAAAGGCGAAGTCCACCTGCCGCCGCATAACCGAAATCGAACGATTGCGGAATCCCAATTTTTCAAGATCTTTGAAAGGTTACCCGCGACACGACTCCACGGCGCCGACCTCGAATTTAGCAGCACCGCCCCCAACGCAGGCGATTGGGATTGATGATCAGCGAGGAGAGCGTGCTAGTGGCGACGGGGTTGCCGTTGGCGAGGTTGTCTGTGATCGTGGCGGTGAACGTGGCCACGGTTCCGGGCGGCGTTTTCACGGGGTAGTTCACCGCGAAGAGCAGGCGGCCGCTGCTGCCGATGCCAAGGTTGCCGAAGGAAAATTGATACTGCGTGCCTGTCGTGTTCACCCAACCGGACGTGCTGCTGGCGGCGACGAAATTGCCGCCGTTGGGCACGGCCACGTTGATGCGGGCGTTGGGAGAGATTTGGTTGCCGGTGTTGCTATAGTCGATGGCGTAGATGTACGTCGTCCCGGGCATGAGTGTCGCCGGGGCCGGAGGTTGACTGATGCTCAGGATGCGATTGCCGGAAACGCTGAACGGGGCGCTGGGCCCGGCCGCCGCGGAACGATTGCCGAGCGTATCGACCGCGACGCCGGCGGGGAGCGAGATGCTGAGCGTGCCGTTGCCGAAGGTGTTGTTGATGGTGATCAGGGCGGTGTTGCCGGTGACGACGACGGACGAAACCGTACCGCCCGCGGTGCCGGTGGAATTGAGGATCACCTGAGCGGGAGTCAAGGTCGCGGAGGCGAAGTTGGGATCGGTCCAGGTGACGGTGTAGGTGACGGGGCCGGCAGCCGTGCTCGTGGGCGACGGAGCGCTGAACGTGGTCGTCGGTCCGGTGCGGTCGGAGATCACCGACGCGACGTTCGACACCGTGTTCGGATTGCCCGACGCATCTTGAGCGGCTCCCGCCTGCACGGTGACGGTGACGACGCCATCGACCGTCGGCGTGACCGGCAACGTGTATTGGCTGGTGGTCACCTGCGTGATGGCGCCGGCGGTTCCGTTGGTCACGGTGATGCCCGCAGCGGTCAGGCCCATCACGGGTTCGCTGAAGTTCAAGGTGAAGACGATCGGCGAGGCGTTGGTGAGCGTTCCGGTCGGCGACACGACAACCGAAGGCGCGGCCACATCGACGGTGAAGCTGCCGAAATTGGCGACGGGAAGCACCGTGTTGCCCGCGAAATCGGCGGCGCTGGCGTTGAGAGTGACGGTGTACGTGCCGCCGGGGATGGCCGCCCAGCCTCCGGTCGGCGTGATGGTGTAGGTGATCATGGTGCCGGAGATCGCCACGCCTGTGACGGGAATCGTCGTGGAGCCGTTCGACACAGTCACGTTGCCGGCTACGAACGTCGCGGGATTCATGCCGGAGCCGGTGTCGGTATAGGTGATTTGGAAGGTGTTCGTGCCCGGGCCGGAGTTGGCCACGTTGATGTTCATGGGCGGCGTGGTCAGCACGGCGGTCGGACGCGTGAGATCGACGGTGAAGAACGCGAAGTTCGAGTTGGCGGCGATGCCGTTGCCGGCGAGATCCTTCACGTTGTTGGCGACGATGCTGATTGTGTAAGTCCCGGCCGGGGCGGTGGCCCAACTTCCGCCGGGGGCGAGGACGGTGTAGGTGACAGGCGTGCCGGCCACCGTGGGCGTGCCGACCATGGCGGTGCTCAAGGTCAATATTGTGGCGCCGTTGGCCACGGTCACATTGCCGGTGCCGAACGTCGTCGGATCGACGCCGAGGCCGATATCGCTGTACAGCATCGTGAAGGTGTTCGATTGCGGTCCGGCATAGTTGGCGTTGATGGTCGCCGGTGGGACCGTGAGCGTCGGCGTCGGTCGGTAGGCGTCGACGGTGAAAAAGCCGAGGGTCGCATTGGCCGCCACGGAATTGCCGGCCGTGTCGAAGACGCTGTTGCCGTTCAGGGAGATCGTGTACTGTCCTTGCGGCATGCTGGTCCACATGCCTCCCGGCGCCTGCACGACATAGGTGACGACATTGCTGCTGTTCGAAACGCTGATGACGTCGAGTTGCGTCGCGCCGTTGAACACGGTGACATCGTTGACGCCGTAGGTGGCCGGGTTGAGCGGAGCCCCGAGCGTGGAATAGGTGATGGAAAACGAGTTTGTGCCGGGCGTCGCGTTGGCGACGGTGATGTTCGCCGGTTGTCCGGTAAGGGTGGCGAACGGTCGGACGGTATTTACGCTGAAACTGGCGAGGTTGGCGTTGCCGGCGATCGGATTGCCGGCAATGTCCGAAACGCTGCCGGCGACGAGGGCGATGGTGTAGACCCCTTGCGGGCTGGTGTCCCAGGTGAGATTCGGCGCGGGCGGGGAGACGGAGTAGACGACGGAATACGATGTCCCAGAACCCATGACCAGCGTCGCTGTGACCGCGGCCGTCGTGGCGCCGTTCTTGGCGGTGAGGACTGCGCCGTTGATGGCGGCCGGGGTGAAGCCAGAAAGGTTGTCCGTGTAATTCACCGTGAAGGTGTTCGGGGTCGAACCGCCGTTGTTGGAGTTGATGTTGAAGGGAGCAACGCTCAAGGTCGCGATCGGGGCCGCCGTATCGACGACGAACGAACCGAAGTTGGCGATGCCGGCGATGGGGTTGCCGGCGCGGTCGGTCACATTGCCGGCATTGAGCGACACGGTGTACGTCCCCTGCGGGCTCGTCGACCAGGAGCCGCTCGGCGCCTGGACGGTGTAAGTCGCCTGCAAGCCCGAAAAGGAAATGAGGGTCACGATCGCTCCATTGCTCACGGAGATGTCGTTCGTGCCGAACGTGGCGGTGTTCACGCCCGAGGGGCTTTCGAAACCCGTGCCCGTCGGATCGGCGTAGGTGACGACGATCGTCGTCGTCGACGCGGGCGACGCGGAGTTGATGTTCGCGGGCGGCGTGAGCGTGGCGGTCGGGGCGATGGTGTCGAGAAGCTCGTAGGCGCCGATGTCGACGGTCGCGACGAAGCGATTCGAACCGCGCTGGTCCGTTGTGAGCCCGGCGTTTGTGGCCTGCAGGTTGCTGCCGGCGTTGAAGGCGGCGCTGCTGCCCGAGGTGAGCGCGTGCGTGAACGACGGAAACGCCGTCGCGCCATTAACGGCCAAGGGGCCAAGGAGCGGATTCTGTCCGACGAGATCGTTCCCGTTGTTGCCGGAGAAGCCCGTGGGGTTGAGAAAGAGATTGTTGCCGAGCGAACTGACGGTGCCGTTGAAATCGACGGCGGTGTTGTTGGCGAAGATTGAGTTGGCGGAAACGATAACGCCGCCGGCGTTGAGGACGCCGCTGCCCGCGTTGAAGGCGACGGTGTTATTGACGAACGAAGTCACGATGCCGCCCGCGAGATAAAGCCCAGCCGCGCCGCCGTTGCTTGAGATGGTGGAATCGCGAACGATCCCGAGGCCCGCATCCATGCGAATGCCGCCGCCGTTGCTGTTGCCCGTGTTGTTGGCGATCGTGGTGCGGTTGAGCGTGAAGTTGCCGGCCGTCGT
>JBAXFO010000402.1:0-5095 GCA_037139885.1 Planctomycetota bacterium | reverse complement strand
CAGCTCAGGAGAAACCAGGGTTCGAGCCCCGTCCGCACCAGCCAAAACGTGACGAGCCGGGCCGAGAGGTACGCGCACCAGAAGACGAAAACATGCGATTCGAGCGAGCGGCGTTCGCCCAGCTCGCGGAGGAACGGGCGGCTCCATGATTCCAGGGAACTTTCCACGGGCAGGTAAAGCGCCGTCGCCAACAGCAGCAGCCAAAAACGAAGATCGTGAAACAAATCGATGGTCGTTGACGGGGGCAGTTCGGGTTGATCGCCGAACATCAAGAGGAAGCAACTCGCGATGCTGGCGACCGCCGCGGCGGACAGAATGCCGCGCGGACCGAAGCGACGGCGGGCCATGGCCGTGAGTCGCGGCGCGACCAGCCAGCCGAGGCTGATGGCGATGAAGCCGAGGTTCATGGCTTCGACGGCCCGGCCGCTTCGGCCGAGCACCTCCGGCATCCACGAGATGACGCCGATGGCCACGAGCGAAACCCCCAGGGCGACACCGAGGAGGTTGGAAGTCGCCGCGTCGGGGTTTGAGCTCAGCGCCAGGAGCGTGAGCCCGATGGCGAGGATGAGCAGGCCGGCGATCGTCAGGTCCTTCGCCCCCCATTGATCGCCGAGCCAGCCGGCACAGGGGAGAAGGACGATGACGGGGAGCACGAAGCCGCGGCGCAGCCGGCGCTCGGTTTCGCGGGCCGACCAACCGAGCGACTCGCCCCAACCGGAGCTGACGCCGAACAGGCAGCCCGGGGTGAGGCCCAGGAGGAATGCGGCCGCGAGGAGACCAGGCGCCACAATCGGAGAGATCATGCGGTCCTCGAAGAGGGAGGCGGACGGGTTCGTGTGATGTCTTATTCTACGGTTGCGGGGCGGGATTTGCAGAAATCGGCGATGGGTGGACAGAGGTTCTGGCGGGGATGTTTCGGGGATGAACCTCGGGGGCGTGGCGGTTGTCTTGGCAGCTGCCGATCTCTTTGCGAGAAGGGGAGGCAATTCGGAAAAAGGGGTGAAAAGTCGGCCGCGACGCCACCGCGCGACTTAAAATTTGCGGGGCTCGCCGTTTGCGGGATTCCGACTTGCGGGTTGCAATTGCGATTCCTATAGTGATCTCTTCAAGAGCCGCTAGTGTAGCTCAATGGTAGAGCACTGGTTTTGTAAACCAGCGGTTGAGGGTTCAAGTCCCTCCGCTAGCTTCCGACGTTTGGCGAGATGCAGACGCGGAAAACGGGAAGGTGGCCGAGCGGCCAATGGCAACAGGCTGTAAACCTGTCGGATTTATCCTACGGGGGTTCAAATCCCTCCCTTCCCAATTCGAGCCGAGGATGGACGGCGCACTGATGAGCCGTCATCCTCGGCGAATGCGGGCGTAGCTTAGTGGTAAAGCCCCTGCCTTCCAAGCAGGACATGTGGGTTCGATTCCCATCGCCCGCTTGTTAGAGTTCGTAGGGCAGGCGTGAAAACCTGTCCGGGTCTTTCCGTTGACGGAAGGAATTCCTAAAACGTCAGTTAGACTGCTGCTGTAGCTCAGCGGTAGAGCGCGTCCTTGGTAAGGACGAGGTCCTGGGTTCAAATCCCAGCAGCAGCTCTCGGGTCATGTGACGCTACCCTCGGAGTCCCCGGTCCACACGCGGCCGGCGTAATTTTACCATTGTGGAGGAAAGATGGCTAAGGACGTATTTACACGGAATAAGCCGCACGTGAATGTGGGCACGATCGGTCACATTGACCACGGCAAATCGACGCTGACCGCCGCGATCGTGGTGCGCCAGGCGCACAAGTTTCCCGGCACCAAGGTCAAGTCGTATTCGGAAATCACCAAGGGCGGCACCGTCCGCGACGCCAACAAGACCGTCACGATCGCCGTGTCGCACGTCGAATACGAGACGGCCAAGCGTCACTATGCCCACATCGATTGCCCGGGCCACGCTGACTATATCAAGAACATGATCACCGGCGCCGCCCAGATGGACGGCGCCATCCTCGTGGTCGCCGCCAACGACGGCCCCATGCCCCAGACCCGCGAGCACATTCTGCTCGCCCGTCAGGTCGGTGTGCCCCGTATCGTGGTGTTCATGAACAAGATCGACACCGTCGACGATCCGGAACTTCTCGACCTCGTCGAACTCGAACTTCGCGAGCTCCTCAAGAAGTACGAATTCCCCGGCGACGACATCCCGATCGTGCGCGGCTGCTCGAAGCCCGCGCTCGACACCAACGGCAAGGACGACGCGGCCGGCAAGTGCATCGACGAGCTCATGGACGCTCTCGATAGCTACATCCCCGACCCCGTTCGCGAGGAAGACAAGCCCTTCCTCATGTCGATCGAAGACGTGTTCTCGATCAAGGGTCGCGGCACGGTGGGCACGGGCCGTATCGAACGCGGCAAATGCAAAGTCGGCGACGAAGTCGAAATCGTCGGTCTGCGCAAGAACCCGCACAAGACCGTCGTCACCGGCGTCGAAATGTTTAACAAGACGCTCGACTCCGGCCTCGCCGGGGACAACGTCGGCGTTCTCCTTCGCGGCATCGAACGTACGGACCTCGAACGCGGCCAGGTGCTCGCCAAGCCGGGCAGCATCCAGCCGCACACGAAGTTCGAAGGCAACGTGTACGTGCTCTCGAAGGAAGAAGGCGGCCGTCACACGCCGTTCTTCGCCGGCTATCGTCCGCAGTTCTATTTCCGCACGACCGACGTGACGGGTTCGATCACCGAACTCGTCGCCCAGGACGGCAGCAAGGCGGAAATGTGCATGCCGGGCGAAAACATCAAGGTCAAGGTCGAGTTGTTGCCCGATAGCCCCATCGCCATGGAAGAAACGCTCCGTTTCGCCATCCGCGAAGGCGGCAAGACGGTCGGTTCCGGCGTTGTGACCAAGATCGTCGAGTAAGTTTTGGTCCGGATGAAAGTTTCAAGCCCCGGAGCGAGGGTCAGCCCAAGCTCCGGGGGTTTGTCATTTAACATCGATTCGGTGATCGCCGCGATGTTGAGCGGTTGGTCTGTCCTTTGTCTGCAACCTTCAATCGAGACGTGACGTCATGCGGGAATATGTTTGGCTCGAATGCACCGCTTGCGGCAGCCGCAACTATCGCACGCACAAGGAAACGCGCGGGGCCGACCGGCTTGAACTGAAGAAGTTCTGCCCGAAGGAGCGCAAGCATGTCGCCCATAAAGAGACGCGCAAGAAGTAGGCGAGGCGGCGTGCGACGTTGGCTTCTCTGGATCGGGATTGTTCTGTTTTGCATCGCCATCCTGATCGACTCCCAATTCGCCAAGATTGCCTGGGTGAATCAAAGGGCAGGGCCGACGTTTAAGAGCGTTAGCGAGACGGTCGGTTCGCGGAAGAATTGACGGAAGAGGTAGTCCAGGAAAACGGGGTTTCCTTTTCCGGGCTCATTGATCATGATGGACGGTCGTATCGACCTGAGTTGCGACCGGAGAGTTGAGGCGTGCGGCGTTTCGGCCTGAGACGCGGCGGCCCGCGGCTTTCCACGATTCGGATAAGGGCGTAGCTCAATTGGCAGAGCAGCGGTCTCCAAAACCGCAGGTTGAGCGTTCGACTCGCTCCGCCCTTGTTGCCCACGACTTGATTTTCGCGGCCAGGCGTCGCGACCGGGCTTCAGGATGAGCCCGAACGCCCCGCGAATTGCCCGAAAATCTTACGAGGTAAGGAATGGCCATGGCGGTGGCTGAATCATCGTTGGCGACCAAAACGCAAACCGGTCCCCACGCAGCAAGCGTTGGGCTCGCAAGTTTGGCGGGCGGTCTTGTGCTCCTTCTGGGCTTCGGCCTGGTGTTCGGCGCGCTGCCGGTCTTCTGGACCGATGTGCTGCCCACCAAGGCGATGAACGACTTCCTGTCGAGCACGCTGCTCTTGATCGCGGGCATCGCTGCGATCGTCGCAGTCTGCTACGCCTGGTACAAACTCGATAAGAACTATGCCGCTCACGGCGTTCGCGCCGGATCGTTCGTGGCCGCGGCGGTGATCTTTTTCGCAGCCTGGTTGACGTTTCGCATCGGCAACGAAACCGAGAGCCAGGAAGGTTTCGGCATGTTCATGACGCTCCTCGCCGGCGGCCTGATGGCGGCGGGGATCGTGTTCGTCTTTACTCGTGAAGGCTTCGGCGCCTGGCTTGGTCGACTCGAAGACGGCGGCTGGTTCACCAATCGCTCGTTCAAAGGCAGCCAGGGCGTCCGCGTTCGCCGGGCGACGGTTGCCGGGCTGTTGATCATCGGCCTCAGCGGCATCTACGCCATGGTGAGCCATCATGTGTTCGGCTCCACGCGAGCGGGCACGGAGAACTGGTTCTGGCGCGTGCCGTTCTCGTCGAATGGCGAAACGTTCCTTTATCTGCCGCTTTTGTCCCGCATCAATATGCTGGGCCCGATTCTTTTGTCGGCTCTGGTGTTCTGGTTCTCCTGGCGGCTGGTGAACTGGCCGACGTTCGCGGATTTTCTCATCGCGACGGAAGCCGAAATGAACAAGGTTTCGTGGACGAGCCGCAAGCGCTTGATCACCGATACGATCGTGGTGCTGGTGGCGGTGTTCATCATGACGACGTTCTTGTTCGTGGTCGACATCGTCTGGTTTCAGATTCTCTCAAGTCCCTACGTTAATGTTCTGCATGTCAACTTGAAGGCGGAACAGGCGAAGCAGCAAGAAAAGACGCAGTGGTAGGCGGCTGGCGATACGTTCCCTTGGGTGCCATCGATGACAACGGAAAACGACAGCCCTGAATCTCAGCCGGACTCGGCCGCCACGGCCGAACTCGAGCATGGGGCGAGCAGCGCGAAGCCGCCAAAGGCTCCGAAAGCGGAGGCCCCTGCGGAGGGCGCGGCCGAAGGCGCCGAAGCGCCGGTGAATACCAATGAGAACATGCGTTGGTACGTCGTCAAAGTGCAGAGCGGCCGCGAAGAGACCATTCGCGACTCCATCGAGCGGCGAGTGAAAATCGAAGGCTTGCAGGAAAGCTTCGGCCAGATCTTGATTCCGACCGAAAAGGTCACCGAGATGCGCAATAACAAGCGCGTCGTCAAGGAGAAGAAGCTCTTCGCGGGCTACATGATGGTGCATCTCGAGTTTAACGACCGGATGCTGTATCTG
>JBAXFO010000401.1:0-5099 GCA_037139885.1 Planctomycetota bacterium | reverse complement strand
TTCCCGAGGGATTTCAAGTCACCCTCTTCGCCGGCGAACCCGATGTTTCGCAGCCCATCGCCATGTGCTTCGACGATCGCGGCCGACTCTGGGTCGCGGAGTGCCATTCGTATCCAAACTGGATCAAGGACGGCAAGCCGGGAAGCGATCGCATCCTCATCTTCGAAGACACCGACAACGACGGCACATTCGACAAACGCACCGTCTTCATGGACAAACTCGCCAACCTCACCAGCATCGAGTTCGGCTTCGGCGGCATCTACGCCCTCACCGCCCCCACGCACATCCACATCCCCCTCGACCCCAAAACCGCCCGCCCCGCCGGCGAACCGAAAGTCCTCCTCGACGGCTGGAATCTGGACATCCGCCACAACATCGTCAACGGCCTGAAATGGGGCCCCGACGGCTGGCTGTACGGCTGCCATGGCATCCTCGCCACCTCGCATGTCGGCAAACCCGGCACGCCCAAAGAAAAACGGCCGCCCATCAATTGCGGCGTCTGGCGCTTTCATCCCATTACCCAAAAATACGAAGTCGTCGCCCACGGCGGCACCAATCCCTGGGGCATCGACTGGGACGAAGACGGCGAACTCTACTTCACCAACTGCGTCATCGACCACGCCTTCCACGTCGTCCCCGGCGGCCATTACCAACGCATGTACGGCTCCGACTTCAACCCCCACCTCTACAAACTCATGGGCAGCGCCGTCGACCACCTCCACTGGGGCGGCGGCCCCTGGACCAGCTCCCGCGGCGGCGACGGCAAACACTCCGAAGCCGGCGGCGGCCACGCCCACTCCGGCTGCATGATCTACCTCGGCGACAACTTCCCCAAAGAATACCGCAATAACCTCTTCACCGGCAACATCCACGGCAACCGCATCAACCGCGACCGCATCAACCAAACCGCCAAAGGCCCCAGCCTCAGCCATGAGAAAGACTTCCTCTTCGGAAACGATCCCTGGTTCCGCCCGCTCGCCCTCGCCTCCGGCCCCGACGGCAGCGTGTTCGTCATCGACTGGACCGACACCGGCGAATGCCATAATTATGTGGAGGCGCATAAAACCAGCGGGCGGATTTATAAGGTCGTTTATGGGCGACCCCAATCGAAGTTGCGAGATTTGGCAGAGCTGTCGGACCAAGATCTTGTGCGCATCCATTTCGAGGTCGACCTTGCCGTCGTCCGCCGGGCACGCCGCATTCTGCTCGAACGTTCCGTGACGAGGCGACGCAGCTTCGACGATTTCAAAAGCATGATGGGTGCGTGCGTCAAAAATTATCTCGCCCACGGCGCAGGTCGCGCCGAAGTTTTGGAGTCGGCCGCACGCGAAATGACGCAAACGCTCTACACTCTTGATCTCGTCGACAATCGGTTGCTGATTGAAGATTTGCTACGCGACGACAACCGCGCCGCCTTGCCTGGAATCATTCCCTGGGCGTTCGCTCGACTGGCCCGCGAGAACGACGACGCGCTTGGAACGGCGCTCCAGAAGGTGGCGGTCGACCATTGTGAGCGCACGACCGGCGATCGTGCCGTGCGTCTCAAGATGGCCTCGGGGTTGCGCTTGCTGCCTCTGGCAACAAGGTTGCAAATCGCCCGGCCTCTTCTGGAGCAAGACGTCGACCGGGACGACACCTCGATGGCGCTACTCTTGTGGTATGCTCTCGAATCGCTTCCCGCTGACGGGCGCGACGCGACCCTCTCGGTCGACTTCGTGACGCGTTCGGGCATTCCGTTGTTTCGCGAGTTTCTCGCGCGCCGGATCGCGTCGCTGCCCGAACCGACGCAGGCCGACGCGGGCATTGATCGGCTGCTCAATGGCATCGCCCGCTGTGACACGGACATTCAGCGAGACGCACTCGCCGGCATCCAGGCCGCCCTTCAGGGCCGACGCCAGATCCCCATGCCGGCAAATTGGAACGTCGCTTCAGCCTCGTTCGAGAAAAGCTCATCCTCCGAAGTTCGCGACCGCAGCAATGCCCTGGGCTTGATCTTCGGCAGTCTCAAGGCACTTGCCGAGACTCGCGCCGTCGTCGTCGATCCCAAGGCCGATCTCACGCGGCGACAGGCGGCCCTCCAAGCCCTCGTCTTTCGGCAACCCGACGGCCTCCGCGCTCTGCTCGGCGAACTTCTCGACGACGACGCTCTCCGCGCACCGGCGATCCGCGCGTTAGCCTCCTTAAACGACGACGCCATCGGTCCTCGCCTGATCGCCCTCTATCCAAAGCTGTCCCTGGCTGAACGCAGCGACGCGATCGGCGTTTTATCATCGCGACCAAACTTCGCCCTGGCTCTCCTCGACGCCGTCGCCGACAAAAAGATCGACCGCAAGGAACTCGGCCCCCTCGAGATTCGGCAGCTCACTTCGTTGAAAGATGCGAAGGTGACGGCTCGCGTCGAGGATGTTTGGGGCACGTTCCGCCCCACGCTCAAGGATAAACTCGCACTCATGGCGAAGTACAAGAAACTCCTTGCCGCGGACGAGCTGAAATCGGCCGATCACGCCCAGGGCCGATTGTTGTTCACGAAACATTGCGCGACGTGTCATCGGCTCTTCGGCGAAGGGGCGGCGATCGCTCCGGACATCACCGGATCGCAGCGGGCGAATCTCGATTATCTCTTGGAGAACATTCTCGACCCCAGCGCCGTGGTGCCGCGCGAGTATCGAGTGCACATCATCAGCACAACCGCCGGCCGCACCCTCACGGGCATTCTGAAAGAAGAATCCGATCGTGCCGTGACGATGCAAACCGCGAACGAACTCGTGGTGATTCCCAAGGCCGAGATCGAGCAACGCACGGCCTCGACCCAATCGATGATGCCCGATGGCGTCTTGGAGCAGATGTCTCTCGACGACGCCCGAGCGCTCTTCGCGTATCTGGGCCGCGCGACGCCGCTGCCGAAATAACCCCGCTCCTGCCATTCATCCCAGGGCAAGACGTATGTTACCTAAGCCGATCCCTTGGGGATCGTAGGCATGGCGTTCCGGTCCACGACGCCCGCCTTGTCGCGAACATGCGCGCTTACAACATCAAGCAAATAACGTACAGGACATTTTGCCGAATGATCGCTCCGTCCACGACGTCGCATTCCGTCGAGTTTTTCATTGACGCGACCCCGCGGCATCGGTCATTGTTGAAGCGTTGCGGCTTCAAAATCTCGTGGAGAATGTCAATGAGTCGGAGCGTGACGATTTTAGGCGTCGTTCTGATGTTGGGCGCCTTGGGCGGGTTCGTCGGCTGGCCGGTTTGGAAGAAGATGACGATTCGCGAGGCCAGCGCGCAGCTTCAGGCGCGGACCAAGGCCGCCGTCGACGCCAATTTGAAACTTCGCCCCGATTGGGACGCCGCCATGCAGGACAATGTGCTGTCGTTCGACGAAGCCAAAACCATTCTTGAAAAGAGCGGTCAAAAGGTCGATCCGGAATAAGGCGAGCGGTTTCCTCGATTCCTCTCGTTCCGCGATGCAAAATGTTCTCGCGGAGCGAGACGAACGACCGCTCGCCCCACCGGATTTTCGATTCATTTCTTTGGCGCCGCCCGCGGGTCTTCCGCTGCGGACAGTGGCGTCAGCTCGAAGCATGCCGCCTCCTGGCCGTTGCGGATGAAGAGTTTGCCTTCGGCGACCACCGGGTGATTCCAGGTTTTCCCTTCGAGACCGTCCATGCGGGCCAGTTCGCGGTGGCCGGTCGGGTCGGCGGCGACGAGGGCGACTTCGCCCGTTTCCGTCAGAATCACGAGCAGCTTTTGATCGGCCAGCAACAAGGTCTGGCCGTTACCGTAGCCGCGTTCGCGCCATTTGCGTTTGCCGTCTTTGAGGTCGACGCAGGTGAAGAAGGCGCCGTCGAAGCCGTAGAGGTGATTGTCGTCGACGACGAAATCGTTGTAGTAAGGTTTGACGGCCCGGCTGGTCCAAACTTCCTTGGTCTGCCAGCTGTCTTTGTCGTGTTCGACGTGGACGCGACGAGTGCCGATGTCGAAACTCGTGCCGATCAGAATGTCCGAGCCGATCACCCAGGGCTGCACGACGCGGGCCATGCCGGCGAGGGGCCATTCGTGCCGCCAGAGTTGTTTGCCCGTTTTCGGATCGAGGGCGAGAGCTCCTTCATTTGTCGAGATCAAAAGCTGTTCGACGCCATCGATCGTCGAAAGCTGCGTCGAGCAATAGGTGAGTTCGCCATCGCCCGCCTCCCAGAGCGGAGCGCCCGTCGCGGCATCGTAGGCCAACACAGCCTTCCCCTTGGCGCCGCCATAAACGGTCACGATGCCCGATGACACGAGCGGCGAGGCCGAAAAGCCCCACTGCGGAATCTTCGACCCGGAATCTTTGGCGATCTCGCGCGACCAGATCGTCGTCCCGGTGCGGGCGTCGAGGCAGTTCAAAACGCCGTTCGCGCCTTGAGCGTAAATCTTGCCATCGTGAAAGGTCGGTGTCGCCCGCGGCCCCGGCCCGGCGAGCGCCTCCATGAAACGCGTTGGGTCTTCGTGGGTCCAGATCTCCTTGCCGGTGTTCGCATCGTAACAAACGACGACCTCGGCCGGCCCGCGTTGCTCTTGCGTGAAGGCCCGGCCATCGACGACAGCGAACGACGACCATCCTGGCCCGACGCGTTTCTTCCACAACAGCTTCGGCGGATTCTTATCCCAATCGGTCGCGATGGAGACTCCCTCGACGATGCTGCGGCGCTGCGGCGAACCGCGAAACTCGGGCCAATCGCCTGGGCGCACTGCCAGGGGGCCGCTCGCGGCCGAAAGGTCTTGAGCGACCTCACGCTCGGCCAGGAACCTGTCTTCCTGGGTCTTCTCCCAGCGAGGCTTCCAGAAGGCTTTAAAATTGCCGTCGATGCCGTCGAGCCGGACGCCCAGAGAGGCGGCAAAGACTCCAAGAATGATGATGACCAACCCCGCCCGCCGGGTCGGCCAGCGTAAGCCGCCGGTCACGAGAAGCCAGCCAGCGAGCGCGGTCAACAAGATGGGGGCAAGGTAAAAGGTGATTATGAAGCCCATGGACGCGTGCCCCAGAAACGCCGCGGCGCCGATCCCGGCCGCGACCGCCGCACCGACGATCCCTCGGTCCCCCCAACTCACGCGACTGCCGC
>JBAXFO010000400.1:0-5121 GCA_037139885.1 Planctomycetota bacterium | reverse complement strand
CACCCACGCTGGACCCCTGCCCCCCCGCCAGGCTGCCGGCGCCGGAATGGATCGACGAATCGTGCGCCGCCGACACGTTGACGGAGCCGGCGGCGTTCGTCGCTTTGACCGCGGCGCGATCGCCGATGCGGGCGATCGTGTCGCTGTCCATCAAGTCGATGAGGACCGACGCTTCGAAGGTGATGCCGCTCGTGCCGATCGCCGCTCCGAGCGCCATGGTCAAGAACGCATCGTCCGCAGTGGCCTTGACGGTGACGCCGCCCGCTCCCGCCGCCGTGAGCAAGGCGTCGTTGCCGACGATCGCCGAGACGGTTCGGCCAAAGACATCGATCCCCAGCGCCACGCCCACCGCCTTGCCGCCCAGCGCAAAGCCGCCGGCGACGTTGACGAGATCGACGCTGTCGTCCGCCGTCACCTCGGCCTTGCCGCTGGCGGAGACTGTCGCTGAGTCGCCGACTTTGGCCTGGCTGTTGATCGAGCCGACAATGATGGAGATCGTGCCGTTGCCGCTGGAGCCGTTGAGCGAGGCGACGAGTTGTGCGGCAATGGCGTCGAGCGTTTCGGATGTTTGGGAATGCACGCGCACGTCGCTTCCCGCCACGATTTGGGAATGAGCCCCGACATACGCGAGCGCCGAGTTGGTGAAGACGAGAACCTGAATCGCCGCTCCCACCGCGTCGCCGCCGATCGCGAGGCCGCCTGCGATATTGACGACGCGAAGGGGACTCAAGGCGTCCACCGTGACCGACCCGGCCGCGGAGACCGTCGCTCGCTTCGCGCCGGACCCCAGATACGCTTCGGCCAGGTTTTGAAAATAGCCGACGTTAACCGATCCGCTGATCGATTTCGAATTCGCCTTGGGATTGCCCCCCGCTCCGCCCGCGGACACGAAGAACAGACTCACCGGGCTTTCCGCCTTGATGGCGACGTCCTTGGCCGTCAGGTTCGCGTCTTCGGCGAAAGCGCGCACGCTCTGGCTCAAGAGCACGATGTTCGCCGCTCCGGCGCCCGAGGTCGTGTTGGCGGTCACGGACTTCGAGAGCGCCACCGCGCCATCGACGCCGACAATGAACGTGTCCCCCTTGGAGCCGATGTCGATGTTGCCGACAGCGGCCGCGCTTGGGGTCAGCTTCGTCGTCACGGTCGACCCGCGAATGTACGATTCGACAACCGTATCCAAATCCATGAAGCTGACTGACGCCGAGATCCCAAGACCAGCGTTTTCCGTCGGCGTCTTGGTCACGTCGGGCGTGTCGGTCTTGCTGGCGGGAGCCACGGGCGCTTCGGGGCCTGGCGTCGGCGCCTTACCGCGCAAATTGTCCAGCAGGCTTTTCCCCTTGTCCACGGCCTGGTCTTTGAAGTTCTTGGCGCTGTCCTTGAACTTGTCGAAAACTCCCGGTGAAGGCGGATACGTATCTTGCGCGATGCTGCCGGCCAGGGCGAAATCGAAGAACCGATTGCGTTCCGAAGAGTTCACCTGCACGCGCCCGGCGACGGCGATCGTGCCCGCGGGAGCCGAGACGTTGTTGTTGTCGCCGATGAACGCACGCACGACGCTGTCGTAATCCTTCACCGCGACCGCGATGCCCAGAGCGTTCGCTCCCTGGCTGATCGCCCCGGCGACATCGATCGAAAACGCCTTGCCGTTCGCGAAGACCTGGAGATCGCCGTCGCTGCTGGTGACGTTCGAACTGGGTTCGATCCAGGCGAGCGCTTCGTTGTCGAAGATATTGACGCCGACCGAACCGCTGCCGACGAACTTCTGACCCTTGGAGCCGGCGAGAACGACGTTGAACGCGACGGTATCGGCGAGAGCCGTCACAACCGTGTCGCCGCGCGCCACATCGAGTCGGGCGCTCTCGCCGATGGACGAGGTCGCCCGGTTTGACTTGTTCGTGATCAGTGTCGACGCACCGATGGAGAACACGCCGCCCGAGGTTTGCTGAAGCGGCCCCAGTCCGCCCACGTCGATCGATGTCATCAGCGCCCGACTGTTGACGCGAACGGCCGTCGGCACGAGTTGTCCCCGATTCGCGGAATTCGCCGCGATGTCGACGATGGGGATCAAGCGATGCGCCTTGCCCGCCAAGCCGCGGCCATCGAGACCGTTGATCTGCGTCGCCGCGAGCGCGTTGTTTTTCGTCGACGCCAACTGCACGACGCTCGGCGAGACGATGATGACATAGTAAATCTCGCCGTCGACCAGGCCGGCGATCGGCGCGCCATCGGCCCGGTACAGCACGGCCTGCCCGGTGCGCCATTCATGCCGATAACCCAGATCGAACGTCCCCTTGCCCCGATTGACGGCCACGCCGGGATCGAACGTCGAAGCGATCGCGTCAGTCAACCGCATGGCGCCGCGAACGTCTTTGACGGCATAGTACGTCTGCCCGTCGACGAGTCCGTCGATGGGGCCAACGCCGGCCCGATACGTCAAGGCGTCTCCTTCCGCGATTCCCGACTGAACCAGAGCGATTTGATCGGTCGCGGCATCGGTCGATGCGAGATCGAAAGCCTTTCGCGCCAGCGCTGCCCCGGCGGTGACGATCGCGCCGTCGCCGACAGCAGCGTTTCCTTCGTTGTTCACGGAGAGAAACGTCAAGCTTCCCGAGCCGGTGATCTTGGCGCCGTCGGACGTCGAATTGCCGGAGGAATCGAACTCGGACTTGTATTGCGCGTTGGCTCCCGAGAATGTGTTCGCGATCTTGTTGCTGACGATTTTCGCCGGCGAACTGAAATAGTCCTTGATGCCCTTCATCACGTCGGCCGCGACGAGCATTTGCTGAACCTTCGCGACGTGCGGCTTGACGGCGTCCACCAGCGCCTTGGGACCATCGTTCAGCAGGCTGCTTTTGTCGACCGCGCCGACATCGTCGGTAATCGTGTCGGCGCTCGCCTTGTAATCGTCGAGATCTTTGAGCACGCCCAGCAGCGCGTCCAGGTCCTGTTGAACCGTGATCTGGTCGGGGATGCGCGTCTCGGAATCGACGTTGACCTCACGGCCGGCCGTCGCGTGCACGCCCGGTGCGATCGTCGCCTTGGCGCGGTTGTCGTAATCGCCCCAGGTCACCGCGCCGCCGATGGCGTAGGTGACGCGCGAGCCCGCGCTGCCGACCGAGGCCGCTTTGTAGTTGTCTTCCGAAAGGCTCGAAACGTGAATGGAGCCGTCGGCCTGAATCTGGGCGGCGGGTTGATTCGCCTGCGGAGAACCGAGTTGAGCGCTCGCGACATTTTGGCTCATGCCGACGGCGATGGCCGCGCTGAAGCCGAAGCGGGGTTGCTCGGCGGGCGCGGCGGGGGCGGCGGCGGCATCGGTCGATTCGTGATCCGGGTCAGCTTGAGTGAAGAGTTTTTGCACCAGAGGCAGGTTGAATTTCGCCGCGAAGCCGGCAAGCTTGCTCGGATCGAAAAGGCTGTCGGCCGCAGACGATTTCTGGTCGCCATCCTTGGTGAACGCGAAAGACCGCACGTTGTCCCGCACATTGATCGATTCGGCGCGCACGTCCGCAGCGCCATGGCTGATGATCGTTCCTCCCAGGCTGGCGCTGGCGGTCGATTCCATGTCGCTGTACGACAGGCCCATCGCTTGCGAGTTGGCCGACGTCTTCTTCGACAAGAGCCCCTCCGCGAGCGGCTTCCCTTCGGAGGCGACGTTGAAATCGTTGTTGTTGGCGGCGACGACCTGAACGTTCTGCGCCGTCACCTGGGCGCCGTCCTGCACGTCCGCATTGCTGCTCGATCGGCCCGAACCATACGTGATGGCCACGGCCGTCGGCGCGCTGAGCTTCGAGCCCGCTTCGATTTTTGTCTGCACGTCGAGAACGTTCCGCACGCGCGACGCCAGAGCGAAGTCGCCGCCGGCCATGATGATCGCGCCGCTGCGGACGATCGCCTCCGCCGACGCGTTCGAGCTGCCCCACGTGATGCCGACGTTGTACGAACTGTTCTTGAACTTCGCCTTCGTCTGCGCGACGGACGAGATCGAAACATCTCCCGTCGCCTCGATGCGGACGCCGCGATCGATCGTCACCGAACTGGCGGCGTCGGCATCCACGGCGGCGAAACGAACTTTGCTGTCTTTCCCCTTGGCGACGGCCCCGCTCTTTTGCGCGTTTTCCTTGGACGACAAGATCTTGGACACGACGAGAGCCGTCTTGTCCGCGGTCAGCGCCGTCGGCGACGCTTGCCGAACGCCGATGACCGCGGCATTCGAAGTCGTCTCCGCTTTAAGAGGCAAGGAGCCGTCCAGCACCAGCACATTTCCCGACACTTCCAGCACAAGAAAGGCGCCGTCGTTGTCGGTCGTGCCCGAGATTTGAATCATCTTGCCCGGCTGGAAATTGTCGGCATCCCAGCTGCCCGAAGAACGCACGATCGTACGGGCCGACGGATCGATCGTCAGGCTCGGGGCGCCTGTCATGGCCACGCCCGGTTCGGGCTCGATCGCCCCGGTCGCGCTCGCGATCACGCCGACGATTACGCCGTCGCTCGTCGATTCGTTGAAGATCGTCGCGGCCGACGAGAGCGTCAGCGTGGCGCCGCTCACCGTTTGAATCGTGTAAATCGCATCGTTTTCCGCGGTATTGCGAACCGAGATTAAGCCTCCCGCGACAAAGCCGTCGCTCGCCCAATCGCCCGTGCTGCGTGCGATCGTCTTGTTGGCGGCATTGAACGTGAGCGTCGGCGCTCCCGTCATGCCGACGTTCGGATCCGCCCGGACCAACCCCACGAGTTGCACCTTCTCCGCGGCGAGGATCACCGTTCCCGTACCGCTCGTCACCGCTGCCGGAGCGCTCAGCGCCAGTGTGCCCCCCGCGACCGAATCGATCGACGCTTCGACGAGGTTGTTTCCCGGCACGCTCGCGTTGTAAACGAACAGCGCTTGCCCCTTGGTGAACGGCAGCGAGCCCGCGACCGCAATCGTGTCGAGAGCCGTGTCGCCGTTGCTGGCGAACGTCGCCGGGCCGCGATAAACATCGGCGGCGCGAACGTTGGGATCGGCGATCGATTCCGCTACGAGCTTACGGTTGTAACGCTTCAAGTCGGCGCTCACGCTCAGCACGTTTCCGTTGATGCCAGTGATTTCGTAAAGGCCGTTGTTCCGCAGCGTGCTCGAAACGA
>JBAXFO010000399.1:0-5150 GCA_037139885.1 Planctomycetota bacterium | reverse complement strand
CTCATCGAACGCGATGTGCCCCGCCACAAGCAGTTTCTCGAAATCGCCAAGAAGGGGGACGTCGATGTGCTCTTCCTCGGCGACTCGATCACGCAAGGCTGGAACGGTAACAAGGTTTGGAAGGAAAAATTCGAACCGCTGAAGGCCGCGAACTTCGGCATCGGCGGCGACCAAACCGGTCACGTCCTTTGGCGCATCACCGAAGGCAAGGAACTCGAAGGCATTAGCCCGAAAGTGGCCGTGGTCATGATCGGCACCAACAATTCGGGCGGCCAAAGCGCCCCGCAAATCTCCGAAGGCATCGAGCTGATCGTCAAAACCATTCAGCAGAAATCGCCGAAGACGAAGGTCTTGCTCCTGGGCGTCTTCCCGCGCGGCGAAAAAGCCGGCACGCCCATCCGCGCCAAACTCGCCGAGATCAACAAGACCATCAGCAAACTCGACGACGGCGGCAAGACGGTCAAGTACCTCGATATCGGCGACAAGTTCCTCGATACCAACGGCAATCTCACCAAAGAGATCATGCCCGACTACCTGCACCTCAGTCAGCGCGGGTATGAGATTTGGGGCGACGCCATCACCCCAACGCTCACGAACATGTTAAAGCAATAATGCCGCGAGTGAGTTAACGAAAAAGGAGCCCGGCTTTCGCAAGAAAGCCGGGCTCCTTCAAATTTGCACCAGCATCCACCGCGGCGTCCGCCGGCGCAATTCGAAAAGCCGATGATTCAGCGACACCATATCGAACGGCAACGCCGCCAGAATTGCGATCGGCTGAGCTTGCAGATACAGCACGAGACAGCTTTCGGTCGAACAACGCCGGATCCATGGGTCTCCTGCATCGCGCGAGTCGAATAGAGAAGGCCTCTTCTCACGTACAAACGCCCCGGGTCGTCTCCGAGGCTGAGCTTTCATCGCGGTGGGCATGTCCGCCTCCTGGCTCAATTCTTCGAATAGTTGTTGACGTGCGAACACCATGCCAATGGCCTGCCGAGGCGGTAAGCCGCCCGGTTTATTAGCCGCAACATCAAATGGGGTTTGGTGTTGGGATTATTATTGTCTGGGTGCAATAGGCCTGCCGGAATGGGGGGTGTTCGACTTTGCCCAGGCGCGCGGTAAAATTGATCGGCCTCACATCGGGATCGGCGCACGCCTATTTCTTCGCCTTTTTCGCTTCGAATTCCTTCACATACATCGCCGGATTGGCCGCGAACTCGTCGCGGCAGCCGCTGCAACAGACGTAATAGGTCTTGCCCAGATACGTCACGGGCGAAGTCCCCAAGCCGCCAGTGACGACGCATTCGGGTCCCCCGGCTCCCTTCGCAAAGGGAACCCCCTCCTTCGTCGCCCCGACCTGGAAGATTTTCGCGTACGCCGTCTTGCCTTCGGCCCGTCTCTCGTGGCGATATAAAAAACGATTCTCATGAAGGAGCGTAAACACCAGCCGGTCTTTCTCGTCCTCCGAAGTCAGCGTCAGAATTTTGTTCTTCAGTTCACCGTGCAGGACGATCGCAGGACCGGCAAGCGGCGTCAACGAAAGTTGATAGCGATCCTTGTCGGTCTGATAGCGAAGCTCGCCTGCCTTATAATGCTTGCTCTTGTCGAACGCCAACACAAGCCAGGCGTCGGTTCCCTTGAACTTCCAACCGCACTCAAGCGACTCGACCCAAAAGCCCTTCTGCTGCTCTTCGCGCGATCCGATCGGCGCCCCGGTTCCGCGCCACGTTCCCACGAGATCGCCAAGGGGTTGCAACCCATCGCGCGGCGATCTCGTCTGCGCGGAGGAAAGCGCCGCGATCGTCATCAACGTCGTCAGGGCAAAAAAACGTCGCATGCTCGCATCTCGTGGTCCGGGGGTTTCCCAGAAGTTGGTTTCCCAGGAATTGAACCCCCCGGGCCGCAAAAGGTAGCGTATCCGCGCGGACGCAACGCTTCTCGAACGAATTTTGTTCAACGCACAGGCCTCATCAAATATAACGGCAAGGTTCGCCCTTCCCATCGAGACGTGCCATGGCCGATGCGCATCCCAAGCTTCGCTCCGCGCCGCAGTTCTTGATCGCGACCGGCGTCACGCTCGCGTTTCTCGTCTATCTTCTTGCGGTCCCGCCGACTCCGCGCGAGGTCGTGGTCGACGCGAGTCCGCGCGAAAGCGACGACGTCGTCGAGGCGCTCACGGAGGGTCTCATACGCGTGAAGCCAGGCGGGCCGATGGAAAAGAAATGGGCGACCGCCACGGTTCGAGAGGAGCGGCGCAGCGATGCGTTGTTCACAGTTCCGGGCCGGGTTGTCGCGAGCCTGCATTTAGAGAAAAAGACCGGGACCGGCGCCTGGCAGTTCGATTCGCCTGAAATGCTGACGATCTATAGCGAATGGCAGAAGGCTCGTTCCGACATCGAATTCGCCGAAGCCCAGCTCGAACAGGTCAAAGCGCTGGGCGCCGTTCGGCAAGAGGCTCAGCAGCAAGTCGTCGCACGCTTGCAAAAATTGGTCGCGGCCGGCACCGATACGGTCAAAGATCTCACGGCGGAGAAGGCGAACCTCCTGCAAATCGAAATCGCCGGCAAGAAAGACATCCACGAAAACCAAACTGCCGTCCGCGTCGCCAAACGGAACGAAGCCGTCATGGCGAGGCAGTTGCAACAAGCCGGTTTGGATCCCGAGCTGTTGAAAGCGACCTCCGCCAGTGTCGACATCGTCATGGCGGAGGTTCCCGAGGGCAAATTGCGCGACGTCAAAGTCGGGGATTCGAGCCGTGCCGAATTCGCCGGCCTGCCGGGCAGAATCTTCCCGGGAAAGGTCAACAGCATTGCGCCGGTCCTATCGAAGGAACGGCGTTCCTTACGCGTCTTGTTCACGATCGACGATCGCAACGATGAGCTTCGCCCCGGGATGTTCGCCGAGATCGGCATCAGCACCGACCCGCACGACATCAAGCTCATGCCGGTGGATGGCATTTTACACGTCGGTCGGCTCGATTACGCCTTGGTGCGGGTCGACGCCGAAACCTGGCGCGCCGTTCCCGTGCAGATCGGCGAACCGCACGGCACGGACATCGAAATTCTCTCGGGCCTGAAAGCCGGCGACCAAGTGATCGGCCGGGGCGCCATTCTCCTGCGCCCCGCAGTCTTGCGTTCGCTGGAAGCCTCGTCCAAGGAGGCTTCATGATCGCCGGCGTGATCGACATGGCTCTGCGGCGGCAGCGACTCGTTCTCGCGGCGGCCCTGGCGATTTGCGGTTTCGGCGTTTATGCGTCGGGACAATTGCCGATCGATGCGTACCCCGACATCTCGCCCTTGGTGGCCGAGATCGTGGTGACGTATCCCGGCCAATCTCCCGACGACGTCGATCGGCAGGTCGCCGCGCCGGTCGAGCAGGCTATGCGCACGTTGCCGGACGTCGATCATGTTCGCTCGCGCAGCATCTTCGGGTTGGCGGTCGTGCAATTGATCTTCAACGTCGGCGTCGACGGCGACGTCACCGAACGCAAGATTAAAGACCGCCTCGCCACGCTGAAACTGCCGAGCGGCGCCGAAACCGAGCTTCAGCCTCTGGGAGGTTCTTACGGAGAAATATTCAGGTACTATATCGAGGGAGCCGCGTTGCAAGATACGACGGCCTTGCGCACGCTCAACCGCGCGATCATCACGCCGAGATTGCAGCGCTGCCCCGGCGTGGCCGACGTGGAAAGCTTCGGCGGCCGTGAAAATCAAGTTCTCATTTCGTTTCTGCCGACCGATCTCGACCGTTACGGCGTCAGCCTGAACGACATTGTCGACGCCATCAAATCGAACGGCGGCGCCAGCGGCGGGAGCATGGTCTCGCTTGGCAGCACATCGTTCATCGTCCGCGGCCGAGGTTCCCTGACGGATCTTAAACAGATCAAGGATACCTTCGTGAAGTCGGTGGGCGGCCTCCCCATCGCCATTCGCGATATCGCCACCGTCGGCCTCAGCGCCATGCCCGCGAACGGCGTCTTCAGCTTCAACCGGCTCGACGATGGCGTCGAGGGAATCGTGATCATGGAGCGTGGCGCGAATCCCTCGCGCGTTAGCGCCGACATCGGCGAAGCCATCGCCGAATTGAATGAATCGAACACGCTGGGCGGCGCCGTCATCGTGCCGTTTTACGACCGGCAAACCCTCGTCGACCTCACGCGGCAGAAAGTCTCGCGATCGGTCCTCATCGGCGTCGCGCTGGTCGTGCTCGTGCTGCTGATCGTTCTGGCGCGGCCGACGGTTGTCGGCATCGTGGCCCTGACGATTCCGTTCGCGCTTTTGTTCGCGAACGGACTCCTGTATGTTTCCGGCATCCCGCTCGGCTTGCTCGCTCTCGGAGCCGTCAACTTCGGGGTGATCGTGGACGGCACAGTCGTCATCGCGGAACAGATCGCCTTCCAACTCGCCGTATCGCGAAATGCCAACACGACGTTGACTCAGGTCGTGGCCGAGGCGGCGCATCGTGCCGGTCGCCCTGTCTTGGCGGCGGGAGGGATGGTCATCCTCGCTTATCTACCCCTACTGACTCTCACCAGCATTGAAGGCCTGCTCTTTCGGCCGATGGTTCTCACCATGGTCTTCGCGATGTTGGGCGGCCTCCTCTTTGCCGTCGTTTTGACGCCGATCCTCGCGATCTTCGTTTTTCACAAAGAACAATCGTTCGCCGAAGACCCGGTCGTGCCCGTTCTGCGCGCCCGCTATCAAGCCCTCATTGGCTGGATGCTGCCCGCCCGCGGCTTCGTCGTGGCCGCGGTTTTGTGTTCGCTGTTATGGATCGGCCTGCGTGTCGCGCCGCGGTTGGGGATGGAGTTCTTGCCGTCGATCGACGAAGGCGGCATCTGGATCCGCGTCAACTTTCCGGAAGGGACATCGCTCGGGCAGACCGCCGCGTTCGGCAAAGAGATTCGCGAGATGGTTCTCGATTTCCAGGACGTCGCCTTCGTCGCCATGCAGGCGGGACGCAACAACGCGGGGACGGATCCCTTCCCGCAAAATCGCCTCGAAATCTTGATCGGCTCGACGCCGCGTTCCACGTGGAAAGAGTTTCGCTCGCGGGCCGAGTTGGCGGCGGCTGTGCGCCGGCGGCTGCGAAGCGAATTCCCCACGGCCCGGCTCAACGTCACTCAGCCCATTCTCGACGGCGTCACCGAGGAC
>JBAXFO010000398.1:0-5158 GCA_037139885.1 Planctomycetota bacterium | reverse complement strand
GTGGAGGAGGAGCAGCCTGCGAGGACGAGGAGCAAAAAGGCGTAACGCATGGCGGGGCTCGGGGAGACGAAATCTTCGCTGCAGACCTTGGCAGTCCGCCCTTTGGAGAAACGGGGCCGCCGAGACAAATCACCTATTTCGGGTCGCGCAGATCCGATTCGATTTTGCAAATCTTATCGACGCGGCGGGCATGGCGGCCGGCTTCGAACGGGGTGTCGAGGAAGATGCGGACCATGCGGGCGATCGATTCTTCGCTGAGCAAGTCGGCGGAGAGGCAGAGGACATTGGCGTCGTTGTGGCGGCGGCACATCTCGGCGGCGATGGTGTCGTGGCAGGAAGCGGCGCGTACGCCGCGAACTTTGTTGGCGGCGATCGACATGCCGATGCCGGTGCCGCAAATCAGGATGCCGCGGTCGGCCTGCGTTTTCGAGACACGGCTGGCGACTTGGAAGGCGAAATCGGGGTAATCGACGCTTTCGGAGCCTTCGGGGCCCGCGTCGAATAGCTGATGCCCCATCTCCGTCAAGGTATGGACGAGGCGCCGTTTGGCGTCTACCCCGCGGTGATCGGAACCGATCGCGATTTTCATGACAACCTTCCAGGGTCAACCTTCGAGAATTTGCGGCAAGCGCTCGCGCAGGCTCAGCCGAATCTGCTCGGCGCACGCCTGATAGCGCTCCAGGGGGCCGCCAATGGGGTCGGGCACATCGTCGCCGCCCGCCGAGAGCATTTGCGGAACCGGGCCCACGGGCAAACGCAAGCTTTGCAGCATGCGTAAGTGGCCGGAGGTCATGGTGAAAAGGTGGTCGGCTCGATCCACCAATTCCATCGTCAACGGTTGACTCGCATGCCCGCGGAGGTCGGCGCCAAACGCATTCGCGACATCAACCGCCTCGAGCGAAGCCGGTTCCCCATCGGCGGCGGCCAATCCTGCCGAGGCGATTTCGTAGCCGTGCTCGGCAAGATTGGGAACTTCTATTCCCAGAGTATCCGCAAGAAGACGCTGACACAAGACTCCAGCCATCGGACTTCGGCAGGTATTTCCGGTGCAGACAAAAAGGACCCGGCTCCGGGCGCTCGACGCCAATTCGTCCGGCCGCAGCGAACCGGCGCGCAACACCCGCACCGAACGCTCATCCGCCGCCGCGACGGTGACTGACGCGGTCGGAGCGCACGGTTCGACATCGAGAACGACATCGACCCGGCTATCCTCCCGCAAAGGCGCCATCGCCACGGGGCCGCCCGCGCCGACGAGCAAATGGACGAGATCGTCGCGCGGCGGCAAGCGCACCGGCAATCCGTCGGGACGCACCAGGCGCTCGCGAACCGCCGGCGGCAGCCTCTGCGCCAGGCCTTGAGCGAGCCCCAGCCGTGAGACGAGGACGAACGGCCCGGGCCAATAATCGCGGGCCAGACGAATGCCCGCGCCGCGCAGCGCGGGCAGCCAATCGAAGATTTCCTGAGCCGAGCCGAGGAGAAGGGCGAGCGGAACATCGGCTTCTGCGAGAGTTGCGAGGCGATCGAAAGCTTCGGCGTTGAGGGCGTCAGCCAGGCCGACGAAACCTTCTTCGGTGGAGATGCCGACGAGCTTTCCGGACCGCAACAGGGTGCAGACCCGATTGAGTGTCGCAAGATCGCCAGGCCACGAAATGACATCCGCCATGGGCGTGAGAGTCTCCCATTTGAATCACGCTCCCAGTGAAACTATGGAGATTGCCCCTCATCGGCGATGTTCAGGGCAATTGCAGCGCGACCTTGGCTCCATAAAGGATCGACGCGACGCGCGCCGCTTCATGGACATGGTCTTCGCCCAGGCCATGTTGCTGCACGCTGGCCTCGTGAGCCTTCACGCACACTTCGCAGCCGGCCAGGGCAGCGATGGCCAGGCTCATCAGTTCGAAAAGGGCCTTGCTCGTTTTGGGCCGAGCCATCCATTGCATGCGCAAGCGGGCCGGCTTCTGGCCGTAAACTTCCTTGTGCACGAGATGGCGAAAGCGGAAATAGACGGTGTTCATGCCCATGAGCGTGGCCGCCGCCTGGGCGTCTTCCAGAAGAGCTTCGCTCGCCCCCGCCGCCTTGGCGTCGCTCAAGAGGGCCCGGCTCAGCGACGGTTCGCCCAAATAATACGCCGACGCCAAAGCCACGCCCCAAATCTGCTCGGCATCGAAAATCTCGCTGCTCGCCAGCGAACTCACGTTGACCTTGATGTCTTTCGCCGCTTCGGGAAATTTTTCCCGCAAGGCATCCACGCTCGGCATCGCCACGGTCGCCATGATGTTTCTCCTCTCAAGAAGACGACCGCCAACAACGGTTCGCGGTCGTCTTCGAAAAAAAACGTCCTAAACCTTGATCGTCGCTTCGCCCTTGGACCAGTTGCACGGGCAGAGTTCATCCGACTGCACGGCATCGATCACGCGAATCGTTTCCGGCACGCTGCGGCCCACGCTCAGCGGATAGGCGGCCGACCATTGCACGATGCCGTTGGGATCGACGAGGAACGTCGCCCGCAGGCAGACGCTTTCGTTGGGATCGAGAATGCCCAGATCGACCGCGAGCTTTTGGGCGGCGATGAGGGGGTAGGGGAGGTCTTTCAGATCGGCATGGGAATTCCGCCAGGCCTGGTGGCTGAATTCATTGTCCGTGCTGCCGCCGACGACCACGACATCGCGGTCGGCGAAGTCTTTCACCTTTTTGCCGAACTCGACCAGTTCGGTCGGGCAGATGAACGTGAAGTCTTTCGGGTAGAAGAAATAGAGGACCCATTTGCCCTTATAGGTGCTGTTGGTGATCTCGGTGAAGCCGTTCTTGTCGTTGCCGACGCACGCCTTGGAATGGAAAATGGGGAATGAATCGCCGACGGTCAGCATGATCGCTTTCCTTTCGCGGAATGGAGTGAAGGTTCTGTTACTCAGCATTCTGGACTCGCTGGCGACAGCCGCCCATGATGATTTGATGATGGAATCCATAGGGGCAGCCTATCGCGGGTGAATTGACGAAAGGGCGTGCGTGCGCTATGGTAACCGTCGTTCGCGGCTCGTGCGTGAGCAGAGCGCTGACGGGTGGCGCCGGCGACTTGTCACGACACGGCAGCGCTCTGCTGACGCACGAGCCGCGAACGAACCATTCCTCAGGGGCTCTTGATGCTGATTGTCACACTTCGCGAACCGCCGCCCGTGCCGCTTGAAGCGGAATCGCTGACGCCCGACGTCGTCGCCGGCCTATCGCTCGCCGACATCCGCGCGTTGCCGATCTTTCTGGGCAAAAGGCGCCTCCGCGTCGACGACCTCTGCGACGTCGAAGGCGAACCGGGCGAATGCCTCGAAATCCGCGGCGACACGGGCCGGGTCAAATGGCTCGGCAAGGGCATGACCCGCGGCCGTATCGACATCGTCGGCGATGCGGGCATGCATCTGGGATCGGAGATGAAGGGGGGCATGATTCACGTCGGCGGGAATGCGTCCGACTGGATCGGCGCCGAAATGACCGGCGGGCTCATTCATGTGCGCGGCAACGCCGGCGGCCAGGTCGGCGCCGCCTATCGCGGCAGCATGGCCGGCATGAGGGGCGGCACGATCCTGATCGGCGGCACGGCGGGGCTCGAAGTCGGCATGCGCATGAAACGCGGCACCATCGCCATCCGGGGCCGCGTCGGCGATTTCGCTGGCTTGCAGATGAAAGGCGGCACCATCGTCTTGCTCTCGGGAGCCGACATTCGCACGGGCGCCTGGATGAAACGCGGCACCATCATCTCGCTGGCTCCGCTCACGCTGTTGCCGACGTTCACCTTCGCCTGCGAAGCCAATCCCACGTTTTTACGCCTCTACGCCCGCCATCTCGACGAATTCGGCTTCGGCTTTCCGCACGACGAACGCACGGGCGTGTACCGCCGCTACAACGGCGACGCCGCCATCCCCGGGCATGGCGAAATCTATGAATGGGTCGGCGAACCCGACGGAATGTGATCGGCTCTATTCCGCTTTCAATTCAAGCACGCTCCACAGCGAAGGGTCTTCCCAGTACGGAAATTCGGGCGAGACGCTGAGGAGTTGTTCGCCGAGTTCATCGTCGTGGACGGCGTAGAAAAAGCCCAGCCGGGGATGTTGTTCGGGATCGAAGCTTTGCAACACGGCCGCGGGCAGGAAGGCGTTCAGAGTGTAGCCTGTCGCCCGGGTGCGGACGCGGAGCGGGATGTCCGACGGGTTGGGAAGCGGTGCGTCTTCGAGAGCGCGATGGATTTTGGAGGCGACGCAGGCCGGTTCCTCGCGGTCGGGTCCGCCGCCGGTGACGAGGAAGTGAAACTGATGACAGGTTCGGCTGGCACGATGGCCCGCGCGGGCGTCGCGCGTATCGAGCCACAGGGTGACGCCATCGGACCCGCGCGGCCGCGACGCATCGCCGACGGCCGGCTTCTCCTTGCCGCGCACTTCGACCTGGATCCCGAGCCCGAATTCGTTCCACGCCAGACTGACGTCGGCGAAGTTTTTCAGTTCATCCATGCCGGCGAAATTGTCGATCCGGCACGCCTTCGGCAGATCGAACAGATCCTCATCGTCCGCCACCGGCATCGCCTTGTGATACAGGCACGGCACGGCGAAGCGGAACAAAAACCGATGCGGAATGAGCGACATGGCAAGATCTGGGGTTGGAATGGCTGTGGGGCGAACGGCCCGCTGGCCCCACGGGCAATCAATCGCCGCTGAGGGCGTCGACCGCTTCCTGGCGCGTGTCGTAAATGGCCCAGAGCGTTTCGAGATCGAGCAGGTGGAGCAATTCCCGCGCGGGTTCCGAAGGCCCGGCCAAAACGATTTCGCTGCCGCTCTTCTTGGCGAGCGAATGGCACCGCAGCAAAAACGAAACGAACACGGAGCCGAAATAATTGACCTGGCTGAGATCGATGACGATGCCGTCGGGCATGTCTTCGCGCAGCGATTGGACCACGACGCGCGCGGCCTGTTCGATCATCGTCTCGTGCATCTCCTCGACCTTGGAGGAGGGCGTCACGACCGCAATTTCGCCATGACGTTCGATCTGAAACGATTCCTGGGCCAGTTCGGGTGTCATCGTCGTATTCCCTTCATTGCAGAGATGCGGCTCACCCTCACAGGGTACACGGAGACGTTCGATAATCCAAGGAAAATCCGTACCCAGTTCATCACCA
>JBAXFO010000397.1:0-5158 GCA_037139885.1 Planctomycetota bacterium | reverse complement strand
CAGCGACCAGGTGGCGAAAGACTTGGACGCATACGGAGCGGAGATGGCGGTGGAACGGCTGCTCATTTCGGTGTTGTTTCACCGTGAGGCGATTTATCGCATCGAGGAGCCGGAGGGGGACGTCCGGCGAGGCGTCATGGCGCCGCGGCATTTGGCCCGAGCGATCGCCTTAACATTGACCGATCGCGAGCCGGATGCGGAATTGTGGAAGGCCGCCGACGAGGGGCGTTTGAAAACGAACGCGGATGTCCGCAAGCAAGTCGAACGTCTCCTGAACGACCCGGCGATCCCCACGCCGCGGGCGCTCGGATTCTTCCAGGAATATTTCGGCTATCCGGGAGCGATCGATGCGTTCAAATGCGACGCGACGATGACGGAGTTTCAAGTGCCGGCCGGTCAGGGCAGTTTTTTCCACGGAGACCATTTGGTTCCGGACACCGACAAGCTCGTCAAGCTGGCGCTTCAATCCGACAAGGATGTGTTGCGAACGTTGCTGACGACGCGAAAGTCGTATATCTGCGCCAAGGATGTCGACCACTACTTTATGGACGTGCTGCCTGCCGTCGCTCGAATGAAAAAGCAGGATGCCGACGCCGCGGCAAAACAAAAAAAACCGTTCGATGAGAATGACAAGAAGTATATCCGCAAACTGACGCCGCCGGGGGGAGACATTTGGTCTCAGATGCAAATCATGTACGGAGTGTTCCCCAAGGCGGACTGGTTAAAGAAGTACGGAAAGCCCCGACTGAGTCCGGAACCGCAAGGCCCCGATATCAGCAACGAGAAATTCGCCGAAATTTTCAGCAAAGGCGAACCGTTCGACGCCAATCCGGATTGCCGGATGGGGATCCTGACGCAACCCAGCTGGCTGGTCACCATGGGGACCAATTTCGATAATCATCCGATCCACCGCGGACGCTGGATCCGCGAACGGTTGCTCGGCGGCCGCATCCCCGAGGTGCCGATCACGGTCAACGCGATGCTCCCCAACGAACCGCACAAAGCGATGCGCGAACGGATGCGGGTGACCCGTGAGGAGTATTGCTGGAAGTGCCACCAGCACATGGATCCGCTGGGGCTCCCCTTCGAGCAGTACGACCACTTCGGGCGCTTTCGCACCGAAGAAATCGTCGTCGACAAGGCCAAGGACGACGCCCTGGTTGCCAAGACGCCCAATCGCAAGCATCGACCGATGACGACCGTGCCGAACGACACGACCGGCGCGATCATCGACAGCGGCGACCCTCAGCTGGATGGCCCCGTCAAGGGACCGCTCGAGATGATCGAGAAACTGGCGAACTCGAAAAAAGTGGAACAGGTTTTCGTCCGCCACGTGTTCCGCTACTTCCTGGGACGCAACGAGACGCTCGCCGACGGCCCCGTGCTCGTGGCCGCACACAAAGCCTACCGCGACGGCGGCGGCAGCATGAAAGCGCTGTTGGTGTCGCTGCTTTCCTCCGATGCGTTCATGATTCGCATCCGCGACATCGAGTCCAAGAATCCCTAACGCGGTTGTCGCTCGCAATCCGATGTCAAAATATCGTTCCAAGAAAAAAAATACGTTTGCGTGGGATTTTACCGCGCAGATATAATTATCTTCAGCCTACCCCGAAGGTTCCTTCCTCTGCCCCACGTTAAAAAGGCTTCAACCATGATTCCAAACCCGGTGAATCGGCGCACTCTTCTCAAGGGCGTTTCCGCCGGCCTCGGCGGGGTTCTGCTCGCTCCCCTGCTCCAGAAAGTGGCGGCTGCCGCCGAGGGGAACGTCACGCCTCCCAAGCGGGTCATCTTTTTCGTGTTCGACAACGGCTTCCAGGACGATGGCGCGGTCCCATTGGACACCCCCTTTGCTTCCAACGAGATCCGGCAGTTCTCGCTCCGGGGCTTGAGGCTGCCGTTGGACATCGAGCCGTTTGCGCCGTTCATGGACCGGATGACGCTCCTGCATGGCCTGCGGACGCACGGCGCCGTGGACCACGGCGGTTTGTTCCACTCGCTTTCGGGGAGCGCCGGGAGCAAGTACACGCCGCAAGATGAATCGATCGATGCCGCCCTCGCCCGCGGAGCATCGACGGTGGTACCTTTGTTGCATCTGGGCGTTGGGTCTGGACAGTCGACTGCCTACTGCTGTTCGGCCTGGGGGCGGGGGCAGCCGATCGCGGCGGTTTGTTCGCCGCGACAGGCCTACGAATCGCTGTTTGGCAGCGTGGGCGCCACGCGAAATGATTTTTCGGCACAGCGAAACCTCCTGGATTTCGTGACGAACGATATCCGCCAGCTCCGATCCGCGGTCGCGGGCCCGGAGCGAGAACTGGTGGACGCCCACCTGGGTGCGATGGAATCACTCACCCGGCGCGACGAACGTCTCGCGAGCCAGTTCGAGGCCGGGGCGTTGCAGAGGCATGCCCCGAATCTTCCTGAGAGGCCGACGGGACGCTTCACTGATACCGTGGCGGAGCAGTGCGACATCGCCGCCGCGGCGCTTGTGTCTGGGCTGACCAATGTCGTGTCCATCAGCGTGGGCTTGAACGTCGTTCCCGGTAGCTACTCGGGCTTCACCAACACGGGGCCGCACGGCCTGGGCCACGGCAGCGGCGACCAGGCCCTGGGTTTCACGCGGCCATTCGAGCCTCTGGCGCACCTGCGTAATTTCCATGCCCGGCAGGCGGCGCGGTTGCTGACGAAGCTGAAAGAGACTCCGGAAGGCAACGGCACGATGTTCGACAATACCCTGCTCGTCTTCATGAGCGACACCGCCAACCAGCAACATTGCTGGAGGGGGGCGAATTGGCCGTTCGTCTTGGTGGGAAACCTGGGCGGCACGTTGACTTCGGGGCAGTACCTGTCGTATCCAGTGTCGAGGAGGCAGACGTGGGACAACGCCGGCGTGGCGATGGGCGCGGCCGACGAAGGCAATCCAGTCACGAACGCCCTGTATGCCACGCTCCTGCACGCCGTCGGCAAGCCGCGCGACACGTTCAACCGTTCTTCCAGCGCGCGCGATGTCCCCGCCCTCTACGGGCCGTTGCGCGAATTGCTTGCGTAGCTCGCGTTTCATCGTAACGTTCCGGAGTTGTCGGCGAGAGTGACCCGAACATGAACGAAGCCGCATGACTCGCTTGGCCGGCCGTTTCCGCTTTGTACAGGCAGTCCGATTGCGTCGCTGTTGTAAGGGGCGTTATGAGTGTCTAAGGGCGTACGGTCGGAGACATCCGTCATTTTCATCTGGCTCGCGGGAGGGGCTCCGCACCTGGAATATGTACGACATGAAGCCGGCTGCGCCGGACCGCCCGATTCGTGAGTTGACCTGATATTTCCTCCGCCGCGAGCGCCTTGGCGTCTCAAAAATCCCACCTGCACCGCCAACCAGCAAGCGGCAAACACCAGAAATGTGAACTCCACCATGCGACAATACATTCTTCTTGCGATCTGCTTCGTAGCGCTCGGTGTCGCGCCGATTCATGCAAATGACACCGCCCTCATCAAGGAGCTTTCTGCCGAAGACGCCAAACGGCTGGCGCAAGACAAGAGCGGCAGGCTGTTCCTGAACGGCCTGCCCATACTCTCATCGGATGCGGCCCGCGAGCTGGCGAGGTATGAGGGTTGGCTCTCTCTCAACGGCCTTACGTCCCTGTCGAATGAAGTTGCCGAAGCGCTCGGCCAGCACAAAGGGTTTCTGCACCTTGATGGCCTGACGAAGATGTCTGACGAGGCGGCGAAGGCGCTGGCCCGACACAACGGCGAATTGTCTTTGAATGGGTTGACCTCTCTCTCGGACGAAGCTGCCAGGGCTTTGGGCAAACACACCGGCGGGCGCCTTTACCTCAAGGGCGTGAAGTCCCTTTCGACCGAGGCGGGGAAGGCGCTGGCGCAACGCAAGGGGGGCGGACCTTCCAATAAAGTGTTCCTCGACGGCGTGGAATCGCTTACCGCTCAAGCGGCCGAGGCGTTCGCGGAATCCCATGGCCATAGCTGGGATGGGCGACTGCCCGCCATGAAGACCATTCCGGAGGATGTGGCCAAGGCGCTGGCCAAACGGCAGGGAGGACTTTCCCTGGAAGGATTGACATCGCTTTCGGATGAGTCGGCCAAGGCGGTGGGAGGAAAACTGGGAGGCAATCTGCCCCGTTTGACTTCGCTCACTGTCGAGTCGGCCAAAGCGATCGTCGGATCGAATCGCACACTGGTTCTCGATGGCTTCACCGTACTGCCCGAGGATGTCGCCGCAGTGATTGGCGGCAAGAACAGTTCCGGCGATCTGCATCTCAACGGCTTGACCACGCTGACCCCTGTCGTGGCGAAAGAAATCTCCCAACGAAACGGCGACCTGCACCTCAACGGCCTCACAACGATCTCCAACGACACTCTCAAGGCTTTAGCCGAAAACAAGGCAGGAGGGAATAGCCGAGCCGTCGTTTATCTCAAGGGATTGACCGCGATTTCCGATGAAGGCGCCGCGATCCTGGCATCCTGGCCGAAATGGTGTGGCGAGTTGCCCGTATTGACGACTCTCTCCGAGAAATCGGCCCTCGCTTTGGCATCGTCCCGTAAGTGGAACGGCAACCTTCCTTCGATCAAAACGATCGCGCCCGAGGTTGCCAAGGCATTAGCTCAACGCCAGGGCAATCTCTCGCTCGATGGCCTGACGACACTTTCGGATGAGGCGGCGAAAGAATTTGCCAAGCGCCAAGGCGACACACTCTCGCTAAATGGCCTGAAGGACCTGTCGGACAACGCGGCTGCCGCGTTCGCCCAGCACGACGGCCGACTCTCGCTGAATGGCCTGACGACGCTTTCCAACGGAGCGGTTGCATCGCTGGGTAACCACAAGGGCGATTGGTTGTTCCTCGATGGCTTGACGACGATATCCGAGGACGGGGCCAAATCACTCGCCCGGCATGCCGGAATCGTGTCGATGAAGGGGCTGAACAAAGTCACGGATGCTTCTCTCAAGTCGCTGAAGGCCAATCCGCGAATCGTTCTGGCCGAGAAGCTTCGCGCGGTCGAAGCGTCAATACCGGCCAAGGCCGATGCGAAATTCATCAGCGCCTTCCTCGAAACCAACTGCATGAGTTGCCACAACGGCAAACGCACGGAAGGCGATTTCACGATGGACAAGCTGGCCTTCGACAGCATCGCGGGTCGCGTTGCCTATGCG
>JBAXFO010000396.1:0-5166 GCA_037139885.1 Planctomycetota bacterium | reverse complement strand
GGTAGTTCGTCGTGAACGGGCTCGCCACCGTCGGCGGGCGATTGCTGGCGGGCCGCCAGTGGTCCGCGTTCTTGTCACGCAACAGCAAGTATTCGACCACGGCCTCGGTCGTCGCGTCGGGTTTCCAGCGGCCGAGTTCCAGTGTGAAAAGGGCGGCGCCGGCGGAATCGACCTGCCCTCCGGTTCCCTTGCCTTGTTTGAAGTTTTCCCGGTTCCGATCGAGGAATTCGGCAACGAATTTCGTCTGCTTGCTCACATCCTCATTCTTGATCGTGAAGCCTCGCTCGCTCGCGGCGGTGATCGCGAGCATCGACGGCGTCTGATTGTGACATGCGAAGCAAGTCTTCTTCGCGACGTGCCCCTCTGCCGCGTTCTGCAAGAGCGGCAACGCCTTTTCAACGGCCGTCTTCGCCCCCGCGCGTGCTTCTTCGCGAGGTTCGGACGAATATGTGTCGCCGGCACACAGGAGCGCTGATGAGACGCCGGCCGCCAGGAGAACGCGCGACACGAAATTCTTCAATTCGTCCCATAGGATCGATTCCATGACGTCACTTCTCTTCGATCTTGTAGAGGTTCTGTTCGGTACGCAAATAGAGACGACCGTCCGCGGCGGCGAGCGAGGCGAGTGTTTTCTCGCCCATCGCGTTTTGCGACATGCGCTCAAAAGTTTTCGACGCCCGCACGACCGTGCAAACGCCGTTTTCGCTGACGAAGTAGATTTTGCCGTCGGCGACGATGGGCGACGACGTATGCTCTCCTTCGATTCGCTGCTGCCAGTGGATGCTCCCTGTCTTGGCGTCCAGGCAGGAGGCGAGTCCGTTGTTCGCGACCACGTACAGTTCGTCGCCGACCAAGAGGGGCGAGGCGATCTGCGGCGCACCCTTGCTCAGCGTCCAGGCAACGTGAGTCTTCGTCACATCGCCGCGACCGTCCGGTCGAATCGCGTAAAGTCGCGGCTCGACATAATGGGTTGTCAAATACACCAACCCTTGCCCAAAAACAGGCCTGGGAACGGTCGACCACCCGTTGCCGAAATTCGCTCGCCAGATCTCCGCTCCCGATTTCGGATCATACGCCGCGGCGAATCCGGGCCCGGAGCTGATGATCTGCTTTTCCTTCTGAACGTCAATGATCAGCGGCGTCGAGAACGCGAACTTCAGCGACGATTTCACGTTCCGAGGCGTTTTCCAGACGATCGCTCCGGTCTCGCGGTTCAGCGCGATGAGGTCCTGCGTGGCATTGCCGTCGGCGCTGAAAACGACGAGCGAATCGACGAGCGCCGGCGTACCGCCATTACCGTGCGTTGGATTGTAAGTGAACTCATTGTTCTTCCAGAGTGTCTTGCCCGTCCAGTCAAGCGCCGCGCTGCCGTGATGACCGAAGTGAACCAAGATGCGATCGCCGTCGACGATCGGCGTGGGGCTGGCGTGGCTGTTCTTGGCGTGGATATTGACGATGTGCTTTCCTTCGGGCCGAAAGACTTCCTCATCCCAAAGAGTTTTCCCGGTCGCGGCCTCTAGAGCGAGGACTCGAAGCGACAAGGTCTTGGCTGCTTTTTCGCCGCTGAGAATGCTCGTGGTCAGGAAAATGGTTCCCTTGGCGACAACTGGCGACGACCAGCCATGCCCGGGAATTGGACGTTTCCAGGCGATGTTCTTGTCTGGCCCCCAATCCGTCGGCAGCCGCCCCGTTGCGATTCCTTGACCGGAGGGGCCACGAAAATCCGGCCAATCGGCTTGCGCCGATGCTCCGGCTCCGAGGGTAGCCGCCAATATAACCCATCTAAAATTCATGACATGGCGCCTTGTCATTGATTAATTTCCTCTGAGGAGAAATGACAGCTTGTTGGTGGAGAATCTATGCGGAACGCTTGAATAACCGGGCGGCTTCATGGCGGGATTCGTGTGCCGCGAGGTGAACGGAGCTTATCATACAACGATCACTGCCAACAAGTGAATTCGTCAGGCAACACGATCCACTGTGGGGCCAAAGCGCACGACACCCCCTCCAGGCCGCGGAAAGACCGCCGCTTCTTGTCTCACGGCGTGCGGCCGTGGGGCAGCCTTTCGAGACTGACGGGGACCGCACAGGTTTCGAAGCTCTGGGCAGAATGTGTCGGGTTGGAACGCCTCGACTTCGAAATCTCCGAACCCGGCCGTCGGAAGCACAAGATCGAGCCCAGGAGTGTTACGATCAGATTATCACGGGGAGCGAGGTATCCATCGCGAGCAAATCCTTCCGCCTCGATGACCTTTTTGCCAAATTCTCGATGTAATATCCATCCCCCGCTCGGACGCCGATTCGGCAAAATCACACCCAAAAATGCGATCAGAACGTGGGAAAGGACAGGACGGCCTCTCACATCGGGCCCGCTTTCCGTCGCCGGACGTCCGCCATCGGCTTGGCGGTGAAGATCGGTTTTTCGGCCATCACCGCGAGGAGGAGCGGCGCGACGATCAACCCGGCGGCGACCGGCGAAGGCTCGCTTTCCATTGACAAGAGCGGGGGAATGCCAACTTCGTCGAGGACATTTTGGCCGAACACTTCGACCGCGTCGGCCTCGTCGTCGAAGATCGCGTCCCAGGTCTGCCAGCGTTCGTGCTTGTCGGCGAACACTCCGTCCAGGTCCGCCGTGTCGCGACGAATTTCGATCCCCTCTTGGAACAATTCGATCGCCATCGGCAGTTCGAAGTCGAACGACCAGCCTTCCACCTTGGTCTCAAGCTGCCATGGTTCGTTCGTCAGACCGGCGAATTCGAAATCGAGAACCGCTGCCGGAGCGATGGCGACGTCCCCCAGCGGTTCCGCGACGTTGCCCGGCGTGCCAAAATTCCTGCTGGCCAGCACGAACGAGCCGGGCGTCTCCGCTGCCGCCCCGAATGAGTTGGCCACGTTCTGTGCGACAAAACCCGGCACGCTGATTAGTTCGCTTTGCGGCGCGATCAGTCCGACGATGGCGTTCGGCGGCGTCAAACCGGCCACGACTTGAGTCGGCGCGGCGGGAGGCGACGCGGGAATCGTCGAACGGCCCGGCAGGTCGTCTTCGAAGACGGGGGTCGACAGGAACAATCGCTTCGAGATGAATTCCGGCGGTCGCAACACGCCGTTGACCGAGGCGGAGTCGATGTTGTTGCTGAGGTTCGGGTCGATCTCGACGAGGCCGGTCGTCGCGCGATTGACGATCGGGCCAACATCGAAAACGCGGGCCGTGATCGACAACGTCTCGGTCGTGTTGGGCTGCATCGTGCCGACGAACCAGGTATTGCTCGCCGGGTCAAAGGCTCCCCGCGATGGGACGCCGGCCGAGATGAACTTGAGCCCGGCCGGGAACGGATCATTGACCACGACGCCCGTCGCGGCCGTGGGGCCCAAGTTATTGAGGATGAACGTGAAGGTGACGTTGCGGCCGACGTACACATTCGTCGGCGAGACAACTTTGATGAGCTGCAAATCGGGGCCGACGGAGTCGATGTCGCTCGCGCTGTTATTGGTGGGAGTGGGATCGGGGCCATTCGTGCCATCGTCGGTGGCGGTGACCGTGTTGGTGATATTCGCGGTGCCCTGAGGAATTGTCTGCGTCATCTGCACAGTCACTTGCCGCGTGGCCGTCGCGCCGGCGGCCAAGTTGAACGCGGGATAGGTGACCACCCCGTTCGAGAACGTGCCGCCATCGGACGCGGCGACGAACGTCGTGAGCGACGGAATCGTGTCGGAGACGACGACGCCGGTGGCGTCCTGGTTGCCGACATTTTGCACTGTGATGGTGTAAACGAGGAATTGGCCGGGGCTGGCGACAGGAACGCCGTCGGTCTTCGCAACGACAAGGTCGGGCGTCGCGGGCAAAAGATCGGTGTCGGTGGCCGTGTTGTCGCCGGGCGTCGGGTCGGGGCCGTTCGTGCCGTCATCCGCGACGACGGCGGTGTTCGTCAGCGAGACCACGCCGGCGGGAACGGAGTTATTGAGCCGCACGGTGACGGTTCGCGTGACCGTCTGGGTGTTGCCGCCGGCGATACTGCCGATCGCCCAGGTGACCGTGTTGCCCGAGAGCGTGCCGCCGTCGGACGCGGCGACGAACGTCGTGTTCGGCGGCAGCGTGTCGGTCAGCACGACGCCGGTGGCGTCCTGATTGCCGACGTTTCGCGTCGTGAGGGTGTAGGTAAACACCTGTCCGGGAACCACGGAAGCGAGGCCGTCGTCTTTGGCCACCACGAGGTCCGGCGCGGCATTCAATGTGTCGATGTCGTTGGCCGAGTTGTTGAGCGGCGTTGGGTCGATGTCGTCGTGCGAAACGGTGACGCCGTTGAGCAATTGATTCAGCCCCGCCGGGACCACCGCGGCGATGTCGAGCGTCACCGTGAACGTCGCCGAACCTCCGACCGCGAGCGACGGCAATGTGTAAGTGAGCGTGTTGCCGACGAGAATGCCGCCGGGGGTGCTTAAGACGGCGTTGTACGTCGCGCCCAGCGGCGGGAGCGAATCGGTGACGATGACGTTGGTCGCGGTGTCGGTGCCAACGTTCGTGACGACGATGGTGTACGAAGTCTGCCCGCCGGGCGTGACGGTCGCGACGTTGTCCGTCTTGGTGACGGCGAGGTCGGGTCCGACGATGGTGACGACCTGCGTGTCGTTCGTCGTGTAGGTTCGCTCATCGGGATTAAGGACGGACTGGGTGTCGTAGCCGAGGTTGGCGGTGTTGGCGATGGTGTCGTCGCCGCCGCCGAATGAACCGCCGATGATCGCCGGGTCGGCCGAGACCGTCGCCTGATAGCTTAGCACGATCGTGTCGCCGAGGTTCAATCGATTGATCGTGCCGCTGGCATTGTTACCTAACGACGTGTCAATGAACGCCGCGTAACCCGGCGCGGACACGACTTGCAGACTGCCGGCAACGAGCGTCAGTCCCGCGGGGAAAGCGTCGCTCACGGCCAGATCGAAGGCGTCGGCGGCGCTGGCAGCGGCGTGCGTGATCGTGAGCGTATATGTCACCGTTTGGCCCAGGTGTGGCGTCGTGTCGCTCACGGTCTTGTCGATCGTCAGTTGCGGTTCGATGAGCGTTACGGAGGCGGTGTCGGAGGCGGGCGTCAGGTTCGTGCCGGTTGCGGTCGCGGTGTTGGTTTTCACGTCTCCATTGTTGTTAGCGGCGGTGTTGCGAATGCGGGCTTGATA
>JBAXFO010000395.1:0-5167 GCA_037139885.1 Planctomycetota bacterium | reverse complement strand
GAAATTTCGGTCTGGTTGGCGGCCAGGGCGTTGGCGTCGTTGACGCCGGTGTTGGCCGAATCGACGGCGAGCGAACGAGATTGCACGAGGAGGTTGTTGATTTCGTTGAGCGAACCTTCCGTCGTCTGCACCATGGAGACGGCCTTGGAGGTGTTGTCGATCGCGGTTTTGAGGCCGGCGATCTGGGCCCGCTGTTGTTCGGAGATGACCAAAGCTGCCGGACCATCGGCGCCGCGGTTGATTTTGAGGCCGGTCGAGAGCCGTTCGAGCGATTTCGACAGCATGCTTTGCGTGCGGCCCAAATTGCTTTGCGCGGTCAATGAGGCAACGTTGTTCGTGATGGAAAGACCCATGTGCTTGCGACCCCTTTCTGGGATGCGTGGTAACTGAGATGTTTCGGCGGCTCTCCGTGCTACGTGTTTGTCCTGCCTTAAGTTGTCGAAGGAGGGGCGGGCGACTTGCGTTGAAATGATGTGGGCGCGCTTGTCCGCCGCACCGAGGGGCGGCAGAAGCGGCATAACCGGCACAATCGGAAAATTGAAGTGGTTTCGCCGCCGCTCACGGAGCGGCGCGGTCTTGTTCGGGCGAGTGGAGGATGGTTCGCAAGGGACGCGTCCGCGCCGCTCCGTGAGCGGCGGCTAAACTCAGTACTGACAGTCGAGCTGGATCACTTCGCCGCACGAACATTCGACGCGAATGGCCCGCACGGTATCGCCGTCGCGAATCATCGTGATCTTCGGCCGCGATGCATCGTGCGTTGCCGCGACGGCGCAACTCGTCAGCGTCTCGACTTTGGCCGGCGCGATGCGGACGTGACGCGCGGGAATGACGCCCCCTAGAAGCGATGGAATCGATTGCGGCAATGGCGTCTTCATACGTCCCTCCCCAATTCGTTGCGACAAGTTTACGATCTTGTCGCCACAATTTAACCTTCTTTGCTGCGGATGAACTCTTCGATCCGCAGCTCCGCCGCCTTCAGCAATCGCGACACGCGCGATTCCGACAGATTCAATACGCGGCCAATTTCCTTGAGCCGTAAGTCTTCCATGTAATACAGCGTGATCGCCAGTCGCTCGATCTCGGGCAAATGGGAAATCGCCTCGACGAGCAGTTTTTTTCGCTCTTCGCCTTCGAGGCGGGCATCCGGCCGTTCGCTGCCGCGGGCAAAGCTCGATTCGTCGGGCTCTTTGACGCTGTCCCACGAGAGCGTTCGCGTGAGCCGCATGGCCGCCATGCAATCGGCGACGACATCTTCCGGCAGTCCGCTTTCGCGGGCCAGCGTTTCCAGGCTCACGGGCGGCGGCAGCGATTGGATGATCTTGCGTAAGCGGGCGACGCGCTCGAGCGTTTCCTGGGGCAGCGGGCAGTTGCGGCGCAGCTCGTCGTAGATGGCGCCGCGAATGCGGGTGTAGGCATAAGTCTTGAAGTGAATGCCGCGCTCGGGATCGAAACGGGTGGCGGCCTCCACGAGCCCCAGCGTGCCGGCGGCTTCGAGGTTGTCGAGATCGACGCCCGAGGGCAGCTTCGCCGCCAGCCGGCCGAGAATGTGCCGGACGAGCGACAAGTGCCCCATAATCAAATCTTCGCGCAGAGCCTGGTTGCTCACGCGTTGATAGGCCAAAGTCGACAAGGCCCGCATCCTTCCTTGGTGGAGAGACTCCTCGATATTTCATTAACTCGGCACGGCTCGCGGCCCGACTTGATCCCAACCGACCTTCGGTATCACGCGAGCGCTTCGTCGGGCCGGATCAATGCGACCGGTTGCAATCCGCAATCGTTCGGCACTTCGGTATAGGCGATCACGCTCAAATCGGGCAGCGACCGAATGAGCGCCTGCCGCAAGGGCCGCCGCAGCGACGCATCCGTCAACAGGGCCACCGGCTTGCCCGCGAGATGGGCCTTGCGCCAGGCGTTGGCCAGGCTGACGATCAATTTCTCCAGTCGCGCGGGCTCGAGAATCAAGTTGCGGTCGTTCAGACTACGGCGCAATTCCAACTCGAGGCGAGGATCGAGAACGATCGCGGCCAGCATCGATTGGGAGTCGCGGAAACGATCGCAGATAATGCGGCCCAGATCGTTGCGGACGCGCTCGCTCAATTCGACGGGGTCTTTCAATGTCGGCGGTTGGCTGGCCAGGCTTTCGAGAATGCGCGTCATATTCGAAATCGGCACGTTCTCTTCCAAAAGCAGCGTCAGCACGCGATGCAGATTGCCCATCGTGAGCACGTTCGGCACGAGTTCATCGACCAGCGTCGGCGACGTCTCTTTGACCTTGTCGAGCAGTTGGCGGAGATCCTCGCGGCCCAGAAGTTCGGCGGCATGTTTGCGGAGCGCTTCGCTGAGATGCGTGATGAGCACGCTGATCGCATCGACCACGGTATAGCCCGCAAGCTCGGCGCGAGCCTTGTCGTTTTCGACGATCCATTTCGCCGGCAGACCGAACGCCGGCTCCGTCGTCGCTTCGCCTTGCAGACTGAAGAGCGGTTCGCCGGACGTGAGCGCGAGGAGGGAATTGACCCGGATCGATCCGCGGGCGACTTCGCGGCCATTAATGAAGAATCGGTAGGCCTCGGGATCCATCTGAATGTTGTCGCGAATGCGAATCGAGGGGACCCAGATGCCGTTTTTCTTCGCCAGATCGCGGCGCAAGTTCATCACGCGATCGACGAGCACGTTGCCGAGCTCGGGCTTCGCCAGCGGAATGAGGCGGGCGCCGATCTCGATGCCGACGCGATCGGACTGCAGAAAATCATCGACGATCGCCTCGGACGACGCCCGTTCCGCGAGCGGTACAGCCTGGGCGACTTCATCGGGCGTCGGCTCCGGGGCGGGTTGAGCATCGCGCCGTTTGATGATGTTCGTCATGATCCAGAGACCGATCGCCAGGCCAACGAAGGGCAGTTTCGGCAGCCCCGGCACGGCCGCCAGCCCGAGCAGCACCACGGCGCTGATGACGAGCGGTTGCGAATTGCTCATCACTTGCGCGCCGATTTCCTGGCCCAGGCTTTTTTGCGATGTCGCCTTCGTAACGAGAATACCGGACGCCAGGGCGATGATGAACGCGGGCATCTGCGACACGAGGCTGTCGCCGATGGTGAGCACCGAATAGGTGTGCACGGCGCCGCCGAGTTCCATGCCGCGCATCATGCCCATGATGATGCCGCCGATGAGGTTGATGGCGGTGATAATGAGGCCGGCGATGGCGTCGCCGCGGACGAACTTGCTGGCGCCGTCCATCGCTCCGTGAAACTCCGCCTCGCGCATCAAATGCTCGCGGCGGCGGCGGGCTTCGGGTTCGTCGATGGCGCCGGCGTTGAGCTCGGCGTCGATGGCCATTTGTTTGCCGGGCATCGCATCGAGCACGAAGCGTGCGGCCACTTCCGAGATACGGCCCGCGCCCTTGGTCACCACGACAAACTGAATGACGACGAGAATGCCGAACACCACAAGACCGACGAGCAGATTCCGCTGCACGACATAATCGCCGAACGCCCGCACGATGGCGCCCGCTTCGCCGTGCAGCAGAATCGCCCGCGTGGTCGAGACGGTGAGCGTGAGGCGGAACAAGGTGAGCAGCAGCAGCATCGAAGGGAACACGGCGAAGTCGAGCGCTTGCCGGGCGCTGAGCGTGATGAGCAGCAGCATCACGGTCATCGCGAGATTCAGAGCGATGAGGAAATCGAGCATCGGGCCGGGCATGGGCACGAGCAGGATGCCGACGAGGCTGATGAGCGCCGCGGCCATGACCGGTTCGCTGCGGCCATTCGCCGAGATTGCGGGCGTTGCGAGTTTGAGTTCCGCCATGGCGTGAGTCTCGTGAGCGATGTCGTCGTTGTCTTAGAAAGAGCTAATAGCTATTAGCTAATAGCTGTTAGCTTTTATTGGTGAATACTAACCCGCGCCATTGGGTGGACCCGTGGCGTTGGTCCCCTTGATTCCTTTGAGCCGGTACACGTGCGCCAGAACTTCGGCGACGATGAAGTAAAGCCCGAACGGAATATCGCGATCGACTTTCACCGTCTTGTAAAGCATGCGGGCGACGGGTTTGCGTTCGAGCACGGGCACGCCGTTTTCGCGAGCGATGGCGACAATGCGTTTGGCGATGAACCCGGCCCCCTTGGCGATCACCTTGGGGGCGACCATGGTCTTGGGGTCGTAGCGCAGGGCCACGGCCAGGTGGGTCGGATTGGTGACGACGACGGTCGCCTTGGGCACTTCTTGAAACATCTTGCGCTGTGCGGTTTCGCGCTGCATGCGGCGGATGCGGGCTTTGATTTGCGGATCGCCTTCCTCGCGTTTGTGTTCTTCCTTCACTTCTTGTTTGGTCATGTACAGCGAACGTTCGAACTGCCAACGCTGGTACGCATAATCGACGAAGCCGATGACCAGGAGGGCGCCGGCCAGGCTGATGGCGAGGCGGAGGATGAGGCTCCACGAACGGGCGAGCGTGGTTGCCAGGTGTTGATCGCCGAATTGCAGAATCTCGCCGCCGCGATGCCGCAGAATCCACCAGGCGACGGCTCCGACCGCAATGATCTTCAGAATGAGGATGAGGGCGACTGTCAGTTTGCTCCACGAGAAAAGCCGGCTCCACTGGTAGGGCATCGCCTTGCTCCAGTCGAACGTCAGCTTGTCGGTCGAGAGACGCAAGCCCGCCTGGGCGACGTTGGCGACGATCGAGGCGCCAAACAGTAAGCCGACGAGCATGCCGGCGATTGCGAGCAGCCGTGCGAACATGCTCGTGAAAATGTGGCCGACGAGCTCTTGCGAGAGATCGCGCTGGCCGATGTCGATGAGCCCCATGCGCGTTTGATTCAGCAGATCGTCCCCCAGACGCGGGCCGAAGAAGAAGAGCCCGGCCATGCCGCTGAACAGGACGAAGCCCGTGGTGAGTTCCGTGCTAAACGCGAACCGGCCTTCCTCCGCGGCCTGTTCGCGGCGCCGTGGGGTGGGGGCTTCTGTCTTTGACTCGAAGTCAATATCGGCATCGTCCGCCATCGCTTAACCTCGCATCCGCAGAATTTCGAGCAACAGCGAAAACATGCCCACGACGCCCGACACGAATTGCGGCAATAAGAACGTCATGGCCGCCAGGCTGACGAGCACACGCAGCGGAAAGCCGACCGAGTACAGGTTCATCTGCGGAGCCGCGCGCGTCATCAAGGCG
>JBAXFO010000394.1:0-5172 GCA_037139885.1 Planctomycetota bacterium | reverse complement strand
CGATAGCGACCGAGAACTTCGCCGAGGTTTCGCGGCAACGGGTGCAGCGATGTCAGCGCCGCCCCCGCGACCGGCCAACCGCGCGTCTGGCATTCTTCGACGGCCGCCCGGATCGTTCCGCAAACGCTGCCCCAACCCACCACGAGGACTTCGCCTCGCTCGGGGCCGAGGATCTCTGCGGGCGGGACATCGTCGGCGAGCCGATCGATCTTGGCGATGCGGCGCGCCACCATGCGTTCGTGATTGTTGGCGTCCGAACTGGCGCGGCCGCTCGCTTCGTCCTTCTCCAGGCCGGTTTGCCGATGTTCACCGCCGACGGTTCCCGGCGTGACCCATTGCGGCGCCCCGCTGGCGTTGCGTTGAAAAGGAGTCTTGCCGATTTCGGGCCGACACGACGAGAGATCGCCGAGCCCGGGCGCTTGCCACGTTTCGGACGCCAAACCCAGATGCGTGTCCGTGAGCACGATGACCGGCGTCATCGCTTGCACCGCCAGACGCACGGCCAGACAAGCGGTCGCGAAACCATCCGCTGGCGATGTCGGCGCCAACACAACGACCGGACTATCGCCGTTGCGGCCAAAGATGGCCTGGAAGAGATCCGCCTGATCGGAAGCATTTGGGATGCCGTTCCCTGGACCGGCCCGCATTACGTCGATAATCACCAGGGGCAGCTCGCTGACAACCGCCAGCCCGAGAATCTCCCCCATGAGACAGAGCCCTGGCCCCGTCGTGACGGACACGCCGATCGACCCGGCGAAGGCGGCGCCCAACGCCATGCCCGCCGCGGCCATCTCATCCTCGGTGTCGACCGATTGCACGCCGCACTCGCGCAAGTCGCGCAGATGTTGCTGCAATTCGCAGGCAGGCGTCATGGGAAAGCCGGCGTAGATCAGTCGCTTCTTCGCTTGATACGCCGCCGTCGCCAGGCCCAGGCTCAACGCTTCATGGCCCGAGATGCGGCGATATTTCCCCGGCGAGCGCGGCATGGCGGCGATGCGCGTTTGCTCCTGCCGCGCCGCCAGGCCTTCGCCGTAACTGAAGCCGGCATGCAGCGCCCGGGTGTTCGCATCGACGATGGCGGGATTACGCGCAAACTTCGTTCGCATCCAGCGCAGAATCGAATCGAGCGGACGATCGAACAACCAGCACGCCAATCCGAGGGCAAATATGTTGCGGCTGCGATCCGCCTCGCGCGGCGACAGCAGTTTGACCGGGGCCACCGCATCGCGATTGAACCGATGAATCGGCACGAGCGTCACGCGATAGCTCGCCAGGCTGCCGTCTTCGAGCGGGTTCGATGCGTAGCGAGCCCGTTCGAGTTCGCCGGCGTCGAACGTGTCGGTGTTGATGATGAGCATGCCGCCCGGAGCGACATCGGGCAGATGAAGCTTCAAAGAGGCCGGATTCATGGCCACGAGGGCGTCGACTTTGTCCCCCGGCGTGAAGAGGCGTTTGCTGCCGAAGTGAACTTGATACGCCGACACGGCCGTGGTCGCGCCGGCGGGAGCGCGGATTTCGATCGGCGGCAAGATGAGCGTGTGGACGTCGTTGCCGGCCTGGGCGGCGGCGGCGGCGAAACGCACCCCCGCGAGCGTCATGCTGTCGCCCGCATCGCCCGCGAACCGCAGCGTTATCGCGTCACGCCGGGGCGTTGCGGGAGCGGACGGTTTTGACGCGGGCCGGGACATGCGCGTAACACTCGAAGTCAGAAACCTGCTTTCCCGAGCATGTCGGGAGGCAAATTGTGAATCGTGGAGGGAAAATGCTCCACCAGGTAATGAACGATCCGCCGCACCGACAAAATCCCCTGCGGCATGCCCTCGTGGACGACCGGAAGATGACGATAGCCCCCTTCGATCATGCGGCGAATGGCCACGCTGATCGGGTCTTTGGGGTCGACCGTCACCGGCTGCGGAGTCATGCAATCGCACAGACTCGTCGACAGCGGCCGGCCCGACGCCAACACGCGGCGCATCAGATCGCGTTCGGTGAAAATCCCGACGATGCGCTCGTCCACGCAGATGAGGACGCAGCCGACATTCTTCGTTCGCATGAGCGCGACCGCCTCGGCGACCGTCTGCTCCGGAGCGAGCTGCCATGCCGGCGTCGGCCTCAGCCGAGAGACGCTGTCGATCTTGATGTTGCGTCCCAGATCCATGCGGCTAAAATCCGATGAGGTCGCGGCCGCGGAGGGGGGAAGTCGCGGCGCGTCCCGACCGTCATTCTGGACAAATCGATAAACCCCGGCAAGTAGCAACTTTATGCCCGATCCAAACCGCCTCCTGACGACGCTCCGCCGCGCGGCTCGCCTTTTTCGCGCGACCCCGGGCCGCATCGGTTTCTTTACCGAGCTTCCCCAGGGCGCTGAAATCGTCGTCGTCGGCGATCTGCATGGCCAGGTGGAGAATTTTCGCCGCGTCTTGCTTTTGGCCGATCTCGCGCGCCAACCGCGGCGGCATCTCATCGTGCAGGAGATCATCCACGGACCCTTCGAATACCCCGACGACGGCGGCGATAAATCGCATCAACTTCTCGACCTCGTCGCCGCTCTCAAATGCCAGTTTCCCGAACGCGTGCATTATCTATTGGGCAATCACGAACTCGCCCAGTGGCGCAAGCAACGCATCGGCAAAGGCCATGTCGACCAAAATGCTTGGTTCGTCCAGGGCGTCGTCACCGCTTACGGATCCGCGGCGAAAGACATCCTGGCGGCTTACGAAGACATCTTCGCCGCCGCCGATCTTGCGCTGCGTTCGAGCAACCGCATCTTTTTCAGCCACACGCTCCCGCCCGCGAAGGCGATGGCGGACTTCACCCTGGCGACCTTGCAAACCGATCCGATCGCGGCCGCCGAATACGCGAGCGGCGGCGCCGTCCACGGCCTCCTCTGGGGCCGCGACGTCACCGAGGACAACGTTCAAGCCTACCTCAAAAAAGTCGACGCCGACTGGCTCATCAGCGGCCACATCCCCAGCGAGCAAGGCTATCGCGTTCCCAACAGCCGGCAGATCATCCTCGACGCCCTCGCCTCCCCCGCCTGCTGCATGGTGATCCCCACCGCTGCGCCGACCACCCAAGACGAGTTGCTGAGCCGCATTCGAACGCTTTAAAAATCGCCTAAAACTCCGGCGGGCCGTTGAGTTTGTCGCAACGTTCGGGCATGTTCGGAACGAAGTCGACGACTTGCCGTTGAGCTCGCAACTTCCGCTGCAGCACGTCGAGGGGGACATCCTGCACTGCACGGTTTCGAATGGCGCTTGTCGCGAAAGCGCAGCGGGCGTGATTCGCCTCGATTTGACTTTCGCGCCTCCTGCTTCTAAGATGCCAACATGATGAATAACCGCAGCCCCATCACTGTTTCGGCGATCATTCCGATTCGCATTGCGATGCCGTAACGCGTCGGGGTTGTTCTGTTTGCACATGAACGCAACGAGCCCTGGACGCGAATCCAGGGCTTTTTCTTTTGTCAGAGGTGCTTCGATGCCGCGGATCCAAATCTACGACACCACGCTGCGCGACGGCAGCCAGGGCGAAGGCGTCAATTTTTCCCTGCAAGATAAACTCCTGATCACGCGCCGGCTCGACGAACTGGGAGTCGATTACATCGAAGGGGGCTATCCCCTTTCGAATCCGAAGGACGTCGAATACTTCCAGGAAGTTCGCAAATTGCCGCTCAAACACGCAAAAATCTGCGCCTTCGGCATGACGCGGCGGAAGAACTGCGATCCCAAGGACGACGTCTGCTTGAAAGCTCTCGTCGACGCCCAGACCCCCGTGATCACGATCGTCGGCAAGACCTGGGATCTGCATGTGCGCGAAGTCATCGGCGCCACGCTCGAAGAAAACCTGGCGATGATCCGCGATTCGGTGGCGTGGTGCAAAAGCCAGGGCCGGGAAATCATCTACGACGCCGAGCATTTCTTCGACGGCAGCAAGGCGAATTTCGAGTACGCCCTCCAGACTCTGAAGGCCGCATGGCAAGCCGGAGCGAGCGTCCTCGCGCTTTGCGACACCAACGGCGGCACCCAGTTCGAAGACATCGGCAGCATCATCGATCGCGTCCGCAAGGCCCTGCCCGAAGCCGTGCTCGGCATCCACTGCCACAACGATTGCGAACTCGCCGTCGCCAACTCGCTCACCGCCGTCAGTCACGGCTGCCAGCAAGTGCAGGGCACCATCAACGGCATCGGCGAACGCTGCGGCAATGTCGATCTCATCAGCGTCGTCGCGAATCTGACCATCAAGCGCGGCTACGAAGCGCTCACGGCCGACTGCCTGCCGCAACTCACCGCCGTTTCCCGGTTCGTCTACGAAATGGCGAACACGAACTTGCGCAACGGCCAGGCGTTCGTCGGCTCCAGCGCCTTCGCCCACAAAGGCGGCATGCACGCTCACGGCGTCGCCAAGCTCTCCTCGAGCTATGAGCACATCGACCCCGCCCTCGTCGGCAACCAACGCCGGATCTTGATCAGCGAACTCTCCGGCCAATCGAACATCCTTGCGAAGACCGCCAAATACGCGATCGCCAACGACAAGAATCTGCTGATCGCCATCCGCAACAAGGTCGAAGAACGCGAGAACGAAGGCTACGAATTCGAAGCCGCCGAGGCGTCGTTCGACCTGCTCGTGAAGCAAACGATGGGTGTCTATGAGCGCAAGTTCGAACGCCTCGGCTACCACGTCAATGTCGAGATCGACGAGTCTGGCCGCATCTGGACCGAGGCGACCGTCAAGGTGAGCATTCACGGCGAGATCGAGCACCACGTAGCCGAGGGCCACGGCCCGATCGACGCCTTGAACCGTGCGCTGCGCAAGGCCCTCAAGAAGGCCTACCCGCAGCTCGACGCCATGGAACTCGTCGACTATAAGGTCCGCGTCGTAAACTCGAAAGCCGCCACTGCCGCCCGCGTCCGCGTCGTGATCGAATCGCGCGACAAAGACAACGTCTGGGGCACCGTCGGTGTCAGCGAGAACATCATCGAAGCAAGCTGGCTCGCGCTCGTCGATAGTTTCGAGTACAAGCTGTTTAAAGATGACGAGAAGCCGGGCTGAGACGCGTCCTTGGTTTCGCTGTTTGCCTTAGGGCGTTCGGAAACAAGGAACGAGCCGGCGGGTTCATCCCGCCGGGACAAGCCCGGCGGCTCGCTCGCGTTGATTCTTTCCGATGGCCCT
>JBAXFO010000393.1:0-5175 GCA_037139885.1 Planctomycetota bacterium | reverse complement strand
TGGCACAGCGATGCTGTTCGTGCTTTTCACCTACGGCGGTTGGAACGATGCGGCGTTCGTCGCCTCGGAAGTCGACAATCCGCGCCGCAACATTCCGCGCGCCCTGCTCTTCGGCGTCGGCATCATCACGGCCGTTTATTTGCTGGTGAACCTCGCGTATCTCGTCGGCCTGGGCTACGAAACGGCGTCGAACCCCGGGCAATTGATTCCGCTCTTGGTCCTGCAAAAGATGACGCTGCTCGGCGATTGGGGCTCGAAGGCGCTCAGCGCCATCATCATGGTGTCGGCCCTGGGTGCGGTCAATGGCCTGATCTTCACCGGCGCCCGCGTCTACGGAACTCTCGGCAACGACCATCGCCTGTTCGGCTTCCTGGGCCACTGGAAGCCGGGCCACGGAGCGCCCATTCTCGCGCTCATCGTTCAGGCCCTCATCGCTCTGTCGATGGTCGCTGGCTTTGGCACCACCCAAGGGCAAGAAATCATCAACGTCGGCCTGGGACGTATTTCCGAAGTCAGCAACCGCGTTTACGGCATCGAGGCCGACGCACCTGGCGCCATCGATCTGACGATCAAGGGCGCCGTCAAGGCCGACGAAACCTTCGACAAGCTTTTCGCGATCTCGGCCCCGTTCTTCTGGGTCTTCTTCCTCGCCACGGGCCTTTCGCTCTTCGTCCTCCGCGACATCACCGCCAAGACGGGCCGCCCGTTCTCCGTGCCGCTGTACCCCGTCCTGCCGATCATCTTTTGCAACGTCTGCGTCTGGATGATCTACCGCGCTTTCACGTATATGCACGGCGGCCGGCAACTCACGCCGGTCTTCGCCTGCTTTGTCGTCCTGGTGCTTATGGGCCTGCCGCTCTACTGGATCAGCAGCCGCATCGGCTATCGCGATACGAGCGATGATGAGGCTTGAGGCGACAGAAGCGATTGAACCCCAGAAACGCAGCAAGCTCAGATCGGCGACTTTAATCGTCTGGGTTCACTTCGAAGCGCGCGCTTTCACTCGTCCTCGTCCTTCTTGCCTTTGCGATCCGTACCGCGCAACGTCACCTTCTGCACTTGCCACGTCTCGTCCACGCGCGACATCTTCCAGGGGCAGTCGGCTTTGTAAACGGACTTCCCTTTGCTCCGAGCATCCAGGTGAAACGCGACGCTCGCTTCGTTGTCGGCCCGGGAATGCTTTTTCAGCTCGAACTTCGAAATCTCAAGCGCGTCGACATGATGGTCGGCGATGAGTTCTTCGAGAAACGCGTACCATTTGTCGCGCGTCTTGGCCCGGTACTTAAAATCGTCGGCGACATATTCCTCCGCCTTGGGCTTGTCCCCCGCAAGCAGCGCTTTGGCGAGCGCTTGCAGATCGGCTTCGATCCGCCCCGCCGTCGTCGGCACATTGCGAATGACCAGCCAGAAAACGAGCAGCGCCACGAGCGCTACCCCGGCTCCGACCAGGTAAAGGATCTGCTTTTGAATCCACCAAATCCCGGCCAACATGAACGCGGCAAAGGCGAGGAAGGCGTAACCGTTCGTGGCGTTTTCTGCGAACCATTCCATCACGGCGAAATCTCACAAGGGGGGAAACATTAGTCGTCCAGATCTTCGGACCGAATGATCTCGATCGCGAAGGTCTGTTTGCCGAGGATCTGCAAGGCGTGATTGCCGCGCAGCCGATAAACGCCGTTCGCCCCTTCGAGCCCGGCCGTCAACGTTTTGACGTCGAGCGGCTTGGCGACGTGGATGAGCGCCATGACTTCCGGATCGTTCGAACCCGGTTGGGGCAGCATGACGACCACCGTCACACGGTCGATCGCCAAGGGCGAGGGCTCGATGCGGCGCTCGAGGAGAGCGAGCGCATCGGGTCCGGCTTTCGGCAGGAGATCGTGATAGAGTTTGAACGCGGGACTTTTCGTGAGATCATCGACGCGGACATGAACGAAACCGAGCGCGTTTCCTGGCACCTTCGCCAAATCTTCGGATAAAGGGAGCTGGCCCGAAAAGGTACTTCCCAGAAGTGCCGCGGCCATGAGTGCGCACATAGGTTAAACTCCGGTGAAGAGGCGGTCGAGATCATCGTAATCGCTGGCGCCGCGGCGTGCAAGGAGCAGATTCGTCGCTGGGGGCGAAAGGTCCAACGGCGTCCTTCGTTCGTGCCGCAAGCGACATGGCTCCGTATCGAGCCGCAAAACCGGAACTTCCTCGACATTCGTTTCCCTCGCGGGGAAAAAAAAGCTATTGATTTGATAGCCGACTTTACGAACCCATGGACCCCCCCATGGGGTGTGGCGTCGGTTCGCCTCAGATTTCGCGTCTTTCTATGGGCAAGCACGTCCGCACGTCTGCACCGCGTGGGCTCAAGTCGTACTTTCGGCTGCCCCGCTCCTGGTCGATTCGCTCGCGCGACGTCGGTTTTCGTCGCGCCCGACTGTTCGTCGAATGGCTCGAAGACCGGTCGACTCCCTCCGCCACGCCGTTCGATCCGCTCGACGCCCGCTGGCTGATGGAGCAGCAAATCGTCTCGCTGCGCAGCGACATCGGCCAAATTCGCGAGCTCACCACCGCTTGCAGCGTCAGCAGCGTGTTCGATGCGAACGTTCCCGCTCTGGCGGCTCCGCGACACGAAGTCATCTTGGTCGATGCGCGTGTGCCCGATCTCGCGAACTTCATTTCTCAACTCGAAGAGGGGCTGCCCCCCGGGGCGTGGTACGATCTTTACGTCATTGACGCCACCCATGGCGGCGTCGCCCAAATCACCGACATCCTCGCGCAATACCATCACAATCTCGATGCGGTCCATCTGTTTTCCCACGGTTCGTCGGGCGAACTCCTCGTCGGATCCGATCAGCTTGACCGCGCTCAACTTTCTCATCTGGCCGGGCAGCTTTCGACCTGGAATAACGCTCTGATCAACGGCGGCGATCTGCTTCTTTACGGTTGCGATGTGGCCGCGGGAGCCGATGGGGAGGTGTTCGTCGAACAGTTGCATGTTTTGACCGGGCTCGATGTCGCCGCCAGCACGGATGAAACAGGAGCCGCGGTTTTGGGAGGCGACTGGATTCTGGAGACGCATCTCGGCGAGATTGGGTCGGCGCCGCTGCATCTGGCCGACCGCGCCGACGCCTGGTCGGGCCTGCTCAATTTTTACGATGTCACGAACACCAACAATAGCGGCCTGGGTTCGTTCCGCCAGGCCCTTCTCGACGCCAACGCCCATGCCGGGCTGGACACGATCCGCTTCCAAATCGCCGGCGCAGGCGTGCATGTCATCCAGCCCGATTCGCAGCTCCCGACAATTACCGATACGGTCGTCATCGATGGCTCGACGCAATTCGGCTATCTCGACCAGCCGCTCATCGTGCTCGACGGCATCAACGCCACGAACAACGGCCTGGTGTTGGCGGCCGACGACTCGACGATCCGCGGGCTCAACTTCATTCGCTGGGCCAACGACGGCATTCAAATTCACGGCAACAATAACTTCATCGCTGGCGTTTACAGCGGCATCGACGCCACCGGAACCTTCGCCCAGGCCAATCACGGCGATGGCCTGGAAATCAAAAACGGCGCTTCGGGAAACATCATCGGCGGCGTCGATCCGCTCGACCGCAACATCTTCTCCGGCAACGACAGCGACGGCATCGAACTCGAAAACGGCGACAGCAATCAAATCGTCGGCAACATCCTCGGCGCCGACGCCACCGGAACGTTCGCCGTGGCCAATGGCGATAGCGGCGTGCGGCTTTGGACCGGTTCCGCCAACAACATGATCGGCGGCGCCAGCGCGGGCGAAGGAAACATCATCGCCTTCAACGCGGATGCCGGCATTCTCATGCTCGACGCCGCCACCGTCCGCAACCGCATCTTCGGCAACGCCATCTTTCAAAACGTCGGCCTCGGCATCGACCTTTCCGCCCTGACCGGAACCGGAGACGGACACACCGGCGACGGCGTTACGCTCAACGACTCCGGCGACCCCGATTCCGGCCCCAACTATTTGAAGAACTTTCCCGTCCTCTCCGCAGCGACGACGACCGGAACGTCGATCACCATCGCCGGCTCGCTCAACAGCGTCGCCGTCGGCTCGTACCGCATCGAATTCTTCGCCAACGACACCGCCGACGCGTCCGGCTATGGCCAGGGCCAACGCTATCTCGGCTTTATCACCGTGACGACCGACGCCTCAGGAAACGTCAGCTTCTCAGCGACATTCGCCGCGGCCGTGAGCGCTGGCGCCGCCATCTCCGCCACCAACACCGATCTGGGCTTGCAGTCGACTTCCGAATTCGCGGCCAATGTCATCGTCACTTCGGCGAATTCGGCCCCGGTGATCGTCAGCAACGGCGGCGGCGCGGCGGCGGCCGTCAACGTCGCGGAAAACACGACGTTCGTCACCACGGTCGCCGCGACCGATGCAGACAACGATCCGCTCGTCTATGCCCTCGCTGTCAGCCCCGATCAAGCGTTCTTCACGATCAACAGCGCCGGCGTCCTTCGTTTTCAGGGGCCGCCGAATTTCGAAGGCCCCGCCGACGCCGATGGCGATGGCGTTTATGTCGTCGTCGTGCAAGTGAGCGATGGCCAGGGCGGCTTCGCGACGCAGACGATCTCCGTCACCGTGACCGATGTCAACGAAGGCCCCACCGCTGTGGGCGAAGCCTATGCCGTCAACGAAGGCGGTACGCTGACGATCTCCCCCGCCAGCGTCCTCGGCAACGACTCCGATCCCGACGGCGACGCGCTCACCGCCCTTCTCGTCGCCGGCGCCGTGCACGGCTCGCTCACGCTCAACTCCGACGGCACATTCACTTACATTCCTGTCGCCAACTACTACGGCGCCGATTCGTTCACCTATCAGGCGTTCGACGGGGCCTTGCTCTCGAACATCGTCACCGTCTCGCTTACCATTAACGCCGTCAACGATGCCCCCGTCGCCAGCGACGATGCGTATTCGCTCAGCGAAGGCGGCGCCCTGAACGTCACGCCAGCTGCCGGGGTTTTGGCGAACGACTCGGACATCGATTCTGCGAACCTTACCGCCGTCCTCGTCGCGGGTCCGAGCCATGGAACCTTGAATCTCAACTCCGACGGGTCTTTCACTTATACTGCGGACCCCAATTACAACGGCTCCGATTCGTTCACCTATCAGGCGTTCGACGGGGCCTTGCTCTCGAACATCGTCAC
>JBAXFO010000392.1:0-5181 GCA_037139885.1 Planctomycetota bacterium | reverse complement strand
GACCTGACGTTCGGTTAAATTGAATAGCTAACAGCTATTAGCTGACAGCTATTAGCTCGTTTTGGAGAATTTCGACGTGACCCGAGAGCGGACAAGAGCAATCGAATCAACCTTGTGAGCTGGTTAACCGCTACCACTTCTCCTTCGCCGCCGCCAACATCGCGGCAGCTTCTTTCAACGTCGTCGCTTCGCGGGCTTCGCCGCGGAGCATGCTGGCGAGTTCTTCGATGCGAGCCTTTTCGTCGAGGCGGGTGTTCTATGGAATTTCTGGATACTCGAAAATGGATCAGAGACCGGACGGCGGCGATACGCCAAGTAAGCGGCATATGCCACGCACCGTGCCTTTTTTGATTGATGCGTGTCGAGGAACGGGTGAGAGGGCTAGCGTTAACGAGTTGATCCAAACGTCGTGACGTGCCCCGTGATGATGCAGTTCACAGCCGTTGGAACGCAAATATCTCTCGAGCGCGCGACGGTTCAAAGTTTCCGCCTCATCCGTTTTTAGCAGCGTGCAATTGGCGACTGAGCTTTAGGCGTGCTTTTTGTAACGCATCGGCAGCGTCTCGAGCATTTGCGAACGCTTCTTCGAGGGTTTCGGCCTCCGTGAGCAACTCGGGATCGAACGGCGAAGTGACGACAAACCCGCCTTCTTCCGCGATTTGCAGGTGCAATACCAATTTCCCATCACTAACAGTGTAATCGCACTTCGATTTCATTTCGTTCCTCAGTTGGCGACGGTTCATGAATCAATTTTTGAATTCTACCGCCGCGATCCTTGCCCGACAACTTGCGAAAGTATCTCGAAATGCCTCACCACTTCTTCTTCGCCGCGGCCAACATCGCTGCGGCTTCCTTGAGCGTCGTCGCTTCGCGGGCTTCGCCGCGGAGCATGCTGGCGAGTTCTTCGATGCGGGCTTTTTCGTCGAGGTAGGTGATGGTGGTGATGGTGCGTTTGCCTTGCTTCTCTTTGCGGATGGTCCAGTGATGTTTCGCGAAGCTGGCGACCTGAGGCAGGTGGGTGACGCAGATGACTTGATGTTCGCGGCCCAACACGGCGAGCTTGGCGCCGAGGACGTCGCCGAGGCGGCCGCCGACGTTGGCGTCGATTTCGTCGAAGACCATGGTCGTGCCGACTTCGACGTGGCCGGCGAGGACGGACTTGAGCGCGAGCATCGTGCGTGACATTTCGCCGCCGCTGGCCACCTTGCGCAGCGGCAACGCCGGTTCGCCGGGGTTGGCGGCGAGGAGCAGTTCGAAACTTTCCAGGCCATGGCTGGGCAAGTCGCTGACGCGGGGGTCGTCGCCGAGGGGGTGAAGCTCCCAGCTCGCTTCGAGTTTCGCTTCGGGCATGGCGAGGTCGATCAGCTCTTTTTGCACGCGGGCGACGAGCGTCTTGCCGATCTTCTGCCGTTCCTTGCCGAGTTTGCCGCCGATTTTGGCGAGGTCGGCCAAGCCGGCGGTTAAGGATTCTTCCAGGGTGTCGCGATTCTCGTCCTGGCCGACGAGGGCGGCTTCCTGGGCGTCGAGCGATCGGCGATAATCGATCAGTTCATCGACCGATTTGCCGTACTTCGTTTCCAACCTACGGATCTTTTGCACGCGAGTTTCGACGAACTCCTGCCGGGCGGGGTCGGCCTCGGAGCGTTGCGTCCAAGCACGCAGCGAATGAGCCAAGTCTTGCGCCTCGGAGGCCAGGGCTTGCAGGCGCTTGGCGATGGGTTCGAGATCGGGGTCGAAGCGGGCGTTGTGCTCGGCTTCGCGTTCGATCTTCGAGATCGATTCGGAAAGGGAGCCGTCCTCGTCGTACAGCTGGTTGCAGGCGGCGAACGCGAAATCGTAAAGCGTGCTCGCGTGAAGAAGTTTTTCGCGTTCCTTGAGCAAGTCGCCGAGTTCGCCGGGGACGAGTTCCGCCTTGTCGAGTTCGTCGCGTTCGAAGCGGATTAAGGACAATTCCCTTTGCCGTTGTTGCTTCTGCGCGTCGAGGGCGTCGAGCGTTTGGCGGATCGATTTGAGTTCAGCCGCTTTCGTTTCGAAGGCGAGCCGTTGCGGTTCGAGTTGGCCGAAGGCGTCGAGCATGCGCAGTTGATAAACGGGATCGAGCAGCGCCTGGCTGTCGCGCTGGCCGTGAATGTCGACGAGGATGCCGGCGAGGGTGCGCAGCGTGGCGAGCGTGACGGGTTGGTCGTTGGCGTAGACATAACTGCGGCCCTGTCGCGTCAGACGGCGCACGACCAGCAATTCTCCCGAGTCGTCGAGAGTCATGGCGAGGACGTCGCCGATGGCCGCGCGCAGGCGTGGGCTGGCGAGTTCGAAGCGGCCGGTGACGCGCAGTTCGTCGGCTCCGGCGCGGATGAGCTCGGAGGCGCCGCGCTCGCCCAACAAGAGTCCGAGGGCTTGCAGGAGCAGGGTTTTGCCGGCTCCGGTTTCGCCGGTCCAGGCGCAATAGCCTTGTTCCAGTTCAACCCGCAGATCCTCGATAATCGCCAGATTCTGTACGTTCAGTTCGCGTAGCATGATCCTCCTTTACCATCCAGCTCGCCCTGTTGGCAACCTCAGCCTGGAAGTAACCTGTTGACATTGGTTTCGTTGTTCGCGTATTCTTTATGTGAGGAGAAGCCTGTCGGCCGTATGTCGGGTGATTTTCCGCAGTTCTGTCGAGGCGTATCGCACGCTTGCAAAATCGCATAAGTTTCTTCGAGCACGAATGACGACGCGTCTTTCTTACGCTGATTTCCTGTGGGGCAGGCCATTTTCCAGGCGACGGCGGGCTGTGAAGCTCTCCGGACCTGAAGCGGTCGCCGTCGCGTTCTAAAGGGTACCCATCCATGGCTACGCAACAGCCCGGCGTTTGGGGCATCGATCTGGGTCTTTGTGCTCTCAAGGCCATTCGCCTTGAATATAGCGACAATACCGTTCGCGCCACGGCGTTCGATTACATCGAACATCCCAAGATTCTCAGCCAACCCGACGCCGACCCCGATCAACTGACGCGCGAAGCCCTCGAACAGTTCCTGTCTCGGAACAATCTGAAGGGCGACAAGATCGTCATCAGCGTGGCCGGGCAGAGCGGTCTGGCGCGGTTTGTGAAGCTGCCGCCGGTGCAGGAAAACAAGATCGCCGACATCGTCAAGTTCGAGGCCAAACAACAGATTCCCTTCCCGCTCGATGAAGTCGTCTGGGACTTCCAAAAGATCGGCACGCCCATGGTGACCGATGGCCTGGCCCTGGAGACCGAGATCGGCCTGTTCGCGATGAAGAAGGACAACGTGAACCGGGCCCTGGCGCAGTTCAAAGACGTCGATGTCGAAGTCCACATCATTCAGATGGCGCCGCTCGCTCTCATCAACTATATCGCCTACGACTGCCTCGGGAAAAATCCGCGTCTGCCTGGCGACGACGAAGAAGAGCCGACGGGCCGCGAGTGCGTCGTCGCCCTCGACATCGGCACGGACAATTCGAACCTCGTCATCACCGATGGCGAACGCATCATTTGGCAGCGCGCCATTCCCCTCGGCGGCAATCACTTCACGCGCGCTCTCACGAAAGACATGAAGCTCACCTTCGCCAAGGCCGAGCATCTCAAGCGCAACGCGATCAAATCGCCCGATCTGCGGAAGATCCTCGCGTCGCTGAAAAGCGTGCTCAGCGATTTTGTCGGCGAAGTGCAACGCTCGCTCGGATATTTCACCAATACGCATCGCGACGCGCAGATCAAATACATGGTCGGCCTGGGGGGCGCGTTTCGGTTGCCGGGCTTGCAGAAGTTCTTGCAAGAAAAACTGCAACTCGAAGTCCGCAAGATTTCGAAATTCGATCGGCTCAAGGGGGAAGAGGTCACGATCTCGCCGCAGTTCAACGAAAATATTCTCAGTTTCGCCGTGCCGTACGGCCTGGCGCTGCAAGGGCTGAAGCTTTCGAAGCTGCAAACGAATCTGTTGCCGCACGACATTCGCATGGAGCGTCTCGTGCGCGCCAAGAAGCCGTGGGCGGCGGCGGCGGCGGCGGCGCTTCTCGTGGCCGTGGCGGGGCTGACTTACGGTAAGAGCGTCGAAAAGACCGCCTTGACCGGACCGGAGATCGACGCCCCCATCCGTCAAATCGGCGAGCTCGAGCGGGACGCCCGCGCCAAGGAGACGCAATTTAAAGCCGCTGAGGCGATGTTCGAGAAAAGTACGGACAACCTGCGCCGCCTGGTCGCGGGCGTCGACGAACGATTCAACTGGCAGCTCATGGCCCAGTTCATCAACATGACGTTGCCCCAGGCCGACGGCAAACGGCTGCCTGTAAAGAACCTCAAAGATGTGCCGGTCCGCGAACGTTTTTTCACGCCCGATGCGATCGAAGCTTTCAAGAAGCTCGAAGCCCGGCGTGTGCCGAACCGCTCGGACAAGCTGAAGCAAGACCCCGCCATCGCGCTCAAAGACGACGAGTTCATCAAGAAACATCTCGTGCAAATCAGCATCGAAGGCATTCACGCGATTTATTGCGACGATTTCTCGCAGTACTTCCGCAACATTTCGCAGAAGGCGCTCAAGGGCATGTCGAACGCCGATGCGGACGTGGTCAAGGCGGCCGCCGAGAAACCCATCGCCGAGCTGCCCGACGACATCAAGAAGAAGATTCCCGAGAAGGCGTGGATCGTCGAAATTCGCGGCTACACCTACCATCACGACGCGGAAGAGTTCATCAAGCATACGCTCCTGGAGAACTTGCGCCATCCCGATCTGGTGAACCCCGAGATTTTCAAAAAGACGGCCGCCGCTCGGCAAGGAAACAATCGCGTTCCCGAAACGCCTCGGGAGAAACTCTTTAAGGAACAAATTCTCGATCAGATCGGTTTTCTGTTCTTGTACAAGAACGAGGAAGTTCCGAACCCCGAACCCGGGAATTTCGCCTGGATCAAGGGGAGCTATCTGCCCGGCCTCGTCAAGAACGCCAACGCTGTGCTTGGCGGGCCGGCTCCGGGGGCTGTCAATGCGGAGGGAATTCCGATCGGTCCGGCGGCAGGGGCTGCGAAAATCCCGCGGGACAATTGGAAGCCGATCGGCGAGATCGCGTCGATGGCTCATGCATCGGGCCTGGCGAACGTTGGGGCTCAGCCCATCGGCCCCATCCGCAAAGATCCGAACGCGCCGGCGCCGAAAGTGGTCGTCGAGAAGCAGGCGCGCCGCGAGTTCGTCG
>JBAXFO010000391.1:0-5191 GCA_037139885.1 Planctomycetota bacterium | reverse complement strand
CTCCGCATCTTGGGCCCGTGCCGCGACCACACCCAGGTGGAGCTTGCGTTCACCGACGCGCTTCAGCTTGGTCTGAACATTCCGGTGCGCAAAAGCGGCGACATCAAGAATTCCCCCGGCGCCTGGCTCATGGGCCCGGCCGGCATGATTGAAATGGCGAATGGCGTCATTCGCCATGAACGCCATGTCCACATGGGCCCGAGCGACTGTGCGTTTTACGGCGTCAAAGACGGCGACCGCATCAACCTCCGCGTGAAGAGCTCGTGCTCCGCGGTTTTAGAAAATCTCTTAGTTCGCGAAGGCAAAGGCATCAAGCTCGAGGTGCACATCGACACGGACGAAGGCAACGCGGTCGATTATCCGCATGCGACATCGTTCGAGTTGTTCAAGTAGCTGTCGGCTGTGAGCTGTTAGCTGTCAGCTTGTTTCAAGAATAGCTGACAGCCGACAGCTAACAGCTCACAGCAAATGGGATGCAGCGATGCAAAATTTCCGCAATTTGGCCGTCTGGCAGAAGGCGCACGAATTAGTGCTCTTCCTGCATACGGTCAGCAACGGATTTCCGACGCACGAGACGTACGGTTTGCGGACCGTCATTCGTCGCAAGGCGGTGGATGTGCCGACGAGGATCGCGGACGGCAGCGGGTGTGCGACGGATCAAGATTTCGTGCGGCATCTGTATGCAGCCAACAGCGCTGCGAGCGAGCTCGATTATCTGTTTATTCTGGTGCGGGATCTCAAATACATCGACGACGCCGCTTACGAAAAGTTGACGGCAAGCGTTGTCGAAGTCAAACGAATGTTGTTGGGTTTGATCAGATCGATCAACCCCTAGTTCCTGTTCGCCAAGTCAGTGACTTGGTTCTTTCGAGGTGTTTCATGGCCAGTAATATGGAAGCCCTAGGAATGATTGAAACCAAGGGTTTGGCGGCTCTCGTCGAAGCGAGCGACGCCATGCTCAAGGCGGCCAACGTGCAGTTGGTCGGCTGGGACAAGATCGGCAGCGGTCTGGTCACGGCGTTCATCGTCGGCGATGTCGCAGCGGTGAAGGCCGCGATCGACGCCGGAGCCGCGGCCGCGGGCCGCATCGGCGAAGTGGTCGGCGTGCAGGTCATTCCCCGTCCGCACGAAGACGTCGGCAACGTCATCCCGAAGCCCAAAGTCGTCTCCTAACGAATCCTCCAACTTTGATTAAGGAATATGCACATGTCCAAGCCTTTGAGTGAAGCTCTCGGCATCGTTGAGGTCAAGGGCCTCATCGCCGCCGTTTCCGCGACCGATGCGATGGCGAAAGCCGCCAACGTTCGCATTCTCGACAAAGTGGCGATCGGCAACGCCTTCGTGGCGACGTTCGTTCGCGGCGATGTCGGCTCCGTTCGGGCCGCGGTCGACGCCGGCGCCGCGGCGGCCCAGCAGCATGGCGAGCTGATCAGCGCGCACGTGATTCCGCGTCCGGAAGAGGCCGTGCTCACGACGTTCCTGGGTAAGTAACGAATCTGCGGGATGGAGGCCCCTCATGAAAATCCTGGTCGCGAATCTGGGCAGCACCAGCTTCAAGTATCGCCTGTTCGACATGACCGACGAACGAGTCATCGCACGCGGCGGCGTCGAACGCATCGGCTCGGCCCAATCGGCGTCGTTCGTCGAAGTCGGCGGCGTGCGCGAGGATGCGGTCATTCCGGCGCGGGACCATGCGGCCGCGGTGCGGTGGTGTCTCGATTCGCTGACGGCCAAGAAGGCCCTGACGAGTCCGCAGGAGCTGGCCGCCATCGGTTTCAAGGCGGTGCATGCGATGGGCGTGACGGGCGTGCAACGGGTGGACGAGCGCGTGCTGCAAGCGATGGAAGCTTACGGCGACGTCGCCCCGGCTCACAATCCGCCCTACGTGAAAGCGATGCGTCTGCTCGCGAACGATCTGCCGGCCATGCCGCTGATCGCCGCCTTCGAGACGGGCTTTCACGAGACGATCTCGCCGGCGGAGAAGCTCTACGCGATCCCGATGGATTGGATCGAACGCTTCGGCGTCAAGAAATGGGGCTTTCACGGGGCCAGCCATCGCTACATCGGCGCACGGACGGCCGAGCTTTTGCAGAATCCGCAAGCCCGCATCGTCTCGTGCCACCTGGGCGGTTCGAGTTCGGTGTGTGCGATCAAGGACGGAAAAAGCCAGGCGACCAGCATGGGCATGAGCCCGCAGTCCGGTTTGCCGAACAACAACCGCGTCGGCGATTTCGATCCGTTCGCTTTGCCCGTGCTGATTCGCGGCACTGGCAAAACGCTCGACGAAGTCCTCGACATTCTGGCGAACGAGAGCGGCTTGCTCGGTTTGTCGGGATTCAACGATCTCCGCGACATCGAAGCCGCGGCGGCGAAGGATGACCCCAAGGCTCGCGTGGCTCTCGATATGTTCGTCGCCAGCGTGCGCCATTATCTTGGGGCGTATTTGCTGCTCCTGGGGGGCGCCGAAGCGATCGTCTTCACCGGCGGCATCGGCGAGAACTCGGTCGCCATGCGTGCGGCCGTGTGCAAGAGCCTCGAATGGTTCGGCATCGTGCTTGACGAAGCGAAGAATCGTTCGGCCAAGGGCGAGGCCCGCATCGATGGGGCCGCCAGCCGCGTGCAGGTTTGGATCATGCCGACGAATGAAGAAATCATCGTGGCCCGGCAGGCGCGCGATCTGCTCAAGGGGAGTTGAACCATGTTCCTGGCACGCGTGAACGGCAGCGTGGTGGCGTCGCAAAAAGTCGCCAGCATGGTCGGCCACAAGCTTCTGACGGTCGAACCGTTGCGTGTCGACCCGCAATCGCGCGATCGCCTCATCGGCACGGGGCGGACGTTCGTGTGCTTCGATACCGTCGGCGCGGGTTTTGGCGAGATCGTATTGATCGTGCAGGGTTCGAGCGCCCGTTTGGTTCCCGAACTCGAAAAGCTGCCGACCGACGCGACCATCATCGGCATCGTCGATGCCGTGCAAGTTGAGAACAAGACGATCTTCAAGCAGGGCAACGATTGAGCGCGACCGCTCGTCCCCCTTGCTTTTACGAATAAAGGAAAACCGCTATGCTCCAAATCACCGACGATCTGATCCGCAGCATCGTGCAAGAAGTGCTCGGCAATGTCCGCACCGGTCCGGGCGATCTGAAGCCGGCTCCCGCGGGCCAACGCTGGGGCGTGTTCGCGAGCGTCGATGAAGCGGTCGCCGCGGCCAACATCGCTCAGCAAAAGTTCGAGACTCTCGGCACAGCCGCCCGCAAGAAAGCCGTCGATTGCGTTCGCAAGATCGTCATCGAAAAGGCGGAAGAATTGGGCCGCGACGAGATGGAAGAGACCAAGATCGGCCGGCTCGTTCATAAGATCGAGAAGCTCAAAGTCGCCGGCGAATTGACGCCTGGCGTCGAGTGGCTGAAGACCGAAGCGTATTCCGGCGGCAACGGCGTCGCCCTCATCGAGTATGCTCCGTTCGGCGTCGTCGGCATCATCACGCCCGTAACGCATTCGCTGCCGACCCTCGCGGGCAACGCGATCAACATTCTCGCTTCGGGCAATGGTCTCGTTTGCAATCCGCATCCCAGCGGCGCCAAGATCGCCTGCAAGGGGGTTCGCCTTTTCAACGAAGCGATCCACGCCGCCATCGGCATCGACAATCTGCTCACCATCATCGAAACGCCGACGCTCGAAACGGCCGAGGCGATCTTTCAACATCGCGATGTCAAGCTGCTGTGCGTGACCGGCGGCCCCGCGGTGGGCCGGGCGGCGCTACGAAGCCCCAAGCGGGCGATCGTCGCCGGGCCGGGCAATCCGCCGGTCGTCGTCGATGAAACCGCCGATCTGGACAATGCCGCCCAATCGATCATTCGCGGCGCGGCGTACGACAACAATCTTTTGTGCATCGCCGAGAAGGAAGTTTTCGCGGTGGCCAGCATCTTCGATGAATTGATGGCGGCCATGAGCAAACACAAGGCCGTGCAACTCAACGCCCCGGCGATCGCGGCGCTCACCAAGGCGGCGTTTGTCCCCGGCGAAGGGGGCAAACTGATCCTCAACAAAGACTTCATCGGCATGGACGCGGCCGTGCTCGCCAAGGCGGCGGGCGTGAGCGTGCCCGCGGATACGGAATTGATCTACGGCGAAACCGACGAGCATAATCCGTTCGTCGATCACGAGCAGATGATGCCGTTTGTGCCGTTTGTCCGCGTGCCCGATGTCGATACGGCCATCGCGATGGCCAAAAAATACGAGCACGGCTATCGCCATACGGCCATTATTCATTCACGCAACCTCGACACGATCACGCGCATGGGCCGCGAAATGAACACGACGTTGTTCATTCAAAACGGCCCGAGCATGGCGGGGTTGGGCCTGGGGGGCGAAGGATACGCGAGCTTTAGCATCGCGACTCCGACCGGCGAAGGCGTGACCACGCCGCTCACGTTCACCCGGCAACGACGATCGACGACGGTCGGCAGCATGCGAGTCGTGTAGTTCGCAAAAGGGTTTTTGATCATGCAGATCGGCCACGTCATCGGCTCGGCGACCGCGACAGTGAAGCATCCTTCCTTGACGGGATGGAAGCTGCTCATCGTGCAGTTCGTCGGCGTGACGGGGGCGGATGACGGCGAACCGGTGATCGTGTTCGACATGCTCGGCGCCGGGGCGGGCGACCGAGTGATCGCCTCGAGCGACGGGGCGGCAATGCAAGCGATGATGAAGACCAAAGCCACGCCCGCACGGTGGTTCGTGGCGGGGATTGTGGATTCATGAGCGTTCTGAGCTGGCCTGACAAACTGCTTGCCGAAGACGACTTGCGTCGCCGCTGGACCGGGGAACGCGAAATCGTCCTGGGCGCGAAGACGATCGTGACGCCGCTCGCCCTCGATTTTCTCCGAGGCAAACGCATCGCGATTCGGCGGGAGCAGGCGAGTGACAGGGCTGTGTCAATCGCGGGCGGCTGGGGCATCGCTCTGGAGCGGCCTCATGAAGGGGTGGCGACCGCGCTCAAGGCGTTAGCGAAGGAAGGTCTTTCGCTCGTCGCCCTCGAAAGCGCCAGCGCCGACAAGCTTGCCTGGGTGAAATCTCTGGCGAAGCGCATCGCCGAGGGTAAGCCGCCCGGCGCGTTGCTCGTGAGCGAACATGCGGCCTTGGCGGCGTGCATCGCCAACAAAACATGCGGCGTTCGGGCCGCAGTCGTGAG
>JBAXFO010000390.1:0-5208 GCA_037139885.1 Planctomycetota bacterium | reverse complement strand
GCGAGAGTTGACGGCATCCCTCGCTGACGCGTCGGGCTTCCAGGGATGGCCTCAGAACCCGAAATTTTAGCTTGGACGACGCACGAATTCACCGTGCGCGATTGTGCAGAGCAATCGAACGCTCGCTCCCCTCGCCCCCAGTACGCCGGGGCACGCCGGAGTACCGAGGGCGAGGGGAATCGCGTGGCGTTAACTTGATGCCTATGGGCTTCGCCTCCGGCTCAAATCCGGCTCAACCCACCCGACGGCGGCGGATGCGCATCGTCCACCAGCAGCGGGCGAGGTCGCGGACGCTTTGCTTGATCAGTTGGAACTTCGCGCCGCTGGCGACGCCGCCCTGGCGGTTGAAGTGGTCGACATCGATCACGCCAATGCGCAGGCCGGCGTCGCTGGCGCGGATGATGCGTTCGGCTTCACGGAAGGGGCCTTCGCTGATGGTGGGGATCTTCAAAACATCGCGGCGGAAGAGTTTGATGCTGCCGGCGTCGTGGGTAGGGACGCCGAAGAGGAGCCGCGGGAGAAGGTTGAACGCGCTGCTCACGATTTTGCGGCGCCAGTCATATTGCTTATGATGCCGGCGGCCGACGATGAGGTCGAATTGATCGCGCAGGGCCATCATGCGGAGGGCCTCGGCGGTTTTCCACTGGCCATCGCTGCCGATGATGAAGACGTAGTCGCCGCGGGCGTTGTCGTAGAGAGTTTGGCAGGCGCCGACGATGCCGCGGTTGACTTCGTGTTTCAAGACGCGGACGAGATCGGGATTGTCGCGTTCGAAACGCTGGAGGATTTGTAGGCTGCGGTCTTTGCTGGCGTCGTCGACGACGAGGATTTCGCAGCGGAAGCCGGCGGCGCCGAGTGAGGCGACGGCTTCGCCGAGGACATCGGGCAAGGCGTCTTCTTCATTGTAGACGGGCATGACGACTGACAGTTCGATCGCTTGGGCCTCGGTCGCGGCGCGTGCGGCGGGCGGGGCGGGGGTCAACGTCGCCGGCATGAAATCATCCTTGGGCGTCATGATTCTTGGACCTGGGCCAGGGCGTAAAGCATCGCGCACGAACGCGGCATCTCCTGGCCGACTTTGTAGAAGGCTTCCAACTGAGCGAGCGAGAACTGCTGCATCTGGGCATTGGCGAGCGGCTTTAGGAAGACGCCGCGCATTTGTTCGACGCTCCAGCCGCACTGGTGTAAATGCGTACGCAGGAGATCGGCATCGTAAACGCGGCGGTGGTCGAGCATGCGGTCGCGTTCGGTGAACGAAGTCGGATGCTCGAGCATGCCCATGTGGACGCCGACGAGGCGATGAATGCTGTGGGCGTTGGGGACGACGACGTGCAGTCGGCCGCCGGGTTCGAGCCAATCGCGCAGGCGCGGCAACAGGGCGAGCGGGTCGGGTAGGTGTTCGAGGGCGCTGGCGAGCACCAAGTCGTTGAACCGGTGCGGCGGTTGGAAATCTTCGAAGAGCGAATGGTGGAATGCGACCGTGGCGGGGACGGTGCGAGCGACATCTTGCAGATAGCGAGCGGAGCCATCGACGACGTGGAGAGCGGGGAAATCCTGACACAACAGCCGCGTCATCACGCCGCTGGAACAGCCGAGTTCGATGACTTTCGGGCCGCGAAGGTACGGCCGCAGATCGCGATAGGTGTAGCGAATGAGGTGGTAGTCGAAATCATTGACGGAGTCGTATTGCGTGGCGACGCCTTCGAGGATGCGCATGTGTTCGTTCATGCGGGGCCTCCGATCGTGGCCTTGCCGGCTTCGACGAAGACCTCTTGCCAGAAGCGCAACATCGAGACATCAGGCCGGGCGACGAGCGGCGGCAACGGTTGTTGGCGCGCCATGGCGACCAGGGCGAGCGGTCCGTTGAGGCCGGCCTGCATCGAGAGCGCCGAACCGGCGCCGAAGCGGGCGTTGATCTCGAAGAAACGCGGGCCGTCGTGCGTCAGGAAGCACTGGATGTTGCACGGGCCGATGATCGGCAAGGCCTCGCAGATCGTTTTCGCATAGCCTTCGAGGGCGGCGTCGCGGAAGGTTTTGCTCCGGTACGCTTGCCCGCTTTTCACTTGCTGGCGAAGACGCGGCGACGCGGCGAGAAATCGCCCCTGAAGATCGCTGAGGCAATCGATCGTCACCTCGGCGCCTTCGGTGAAGGGCTGCACGATCGCGTCGGGCACTTTCGGCAGGAGCAAGCGAAACTCGGCGGCGGAGTCGGCTCGGTAATTGTCGATGCTCGCTCGGCCGCAACGCGGCTTCAAGTAGACCGGGTACCTGAGATGCTCCGGATCGGCGATCTCGGTCCCGCGCCAGGTCGGTATCGTCGGCACGCCGAGGCGCTCGAAAAGCTGGAAGGTGCGATCTTTTTCCTGACATTGTTCGAGAGCGGCTCGCGAGCTGATCGCGACGTGCGTCCCCGCGGCGGCGAGGTCGCTGCGGACATCGCTCCAGCCGGGAAATTCATGGTCGATGATGGGAATCACCAGATCGACTCGCAGAAAACGGCACAGTTGCACGACCTGCTCGCGAAAGTCGGGCCGATCGGCGGACGGCAACGGCACGAACTCGTCGCCCAGATGAGCCCCGGCGCACTCGCGGCTCATGTCGCCGAGGATCACGTGAATCGACAGGTCGCCGCCCATCCGTAGGCCTTTGAGGGCTGAGATTGCGGTTGTTGTGCCGCCGCCTGTGATCAAAACTCGTGTCGGAATCGCTACCATTCATTCCTTTCCGCAGCCGTCGAAATGGACGAAACGTCCAAAGTTTACAAAGCATAGCATATACTTTGAAGTGTTGCCGTTTGTTTACGATTCGAGCTGGGTTTCGAGAACGCATGCTGAGGGAACCATCGCAAATCATTTGGCCGGACGAGGGACTGCGATCCTGGGAGATGATTCCGGAGTTTGCGTGGCGGCGGGAGATCTTTCGCGGCATGCTGCTCGGCTTGGCGGTCGTCGCCGTCCTTTTGCTGCATCAAAAGTTCAGCCCTGGGTTCGAACTCATCGACGACGACGCCGTCTCGTCGTGGCAGCCGATTTTTACCGATTTTGTCCGCCAACTCGGCGAAGGCCATGTGCCGGTTTGGTCGCATCACACGTCGTGCGGCTTTCCGCTGCTCGGGTGGCCGCAACCGTCGTTCGTTTATCCGCCGATGTGGCTCGCGCACGGATTCTGTCGGCTGATCGGCTTCGAAGCGGGCGAGTTTTATATCGCCACGCTCATGCATTTCTTTGTCGCCGCGACGGCCTCCTACGTTTACTTACGCCGGTTTGGCGTTCATCCCCTGGCGGCGACGGCGGCGAGTCTCGCGGCCACGTTCTCGGGAATTCTTCTCGGACTCGGATCGTGTTGGCCGACATACGTCTTCAGCGCGGCTTATTGGCCCATGGTTTTCCTGGCGCTGGAAGAGATCCGCGTCGCTCGATCGGGTTGGTTCTGGGCTGGCGTCTTGGGGCTGCTCGGCGGCTTGGCTTTTCTTTACGCCGATCTTCTGTTGATGGTCAAGTTTACGTTGTTCACGGGGCTCTATTTTCTCTTACGCGTCGAACGAGCGAATCTCGGGCGAAGCATCGCAGCGCTGGCGCTCGCGTCGGCCATTGCCCTGGTCATCGGTTTGGGGCAATTGTTTCCGTCGATTGAGATCATCGCGAATTCGGCTCGCATGGGGTTGGGGAGCAACGACTTCTACACGGCCCCGCCGCGGCTGTGGCTCGGATTCGTTTTCCCATTTCAAAAGCTGCCGTGGGAATCGTTTGTCTTCAGCCGCGAGCGGGTGGCCGGTGGTTTCTTTGTCGGGCCCTGTGCGCTTTTGGGGCTCATGTTCGCCGTTCGCTGGTTTGGGCCGCTGCGCGGGCCGCATCGAGCGTTCGTTGTGCTCGTTATTCTCTATTTCAGCCTGGCGGTGGGCAGCATTTGGCCGCCGAATGAAATCCTTCAGAAATTGCCGGTGTTCAACGCCATCCGCTGGCCGATGCGCTGGCTGTTCGAGGCGTCGTGCGCTCTCGCCCTTCTCTCGGGTTTCGGCTTGCACCTGGCGTTTCGCGATTTGATCCAGGGGCGCGGACGCCGGCTCGTGTTTGTTTTCGTTGGCCTTGTCGGACTCGTCATGATGGCTCGTTGGCCCGCGCCGCCGGGCATGGAACGGCTCACCGCATTGATGTTCGGAGTCTGGATGATCGGATGGATCTCGTTAATCGCTTTTACTGTCAATGCACGAGCCACATCGGTTCTGACGCTCGTGTGCGTTTGGACGGCGATCGCCATGGTCGGCAATATCCCCGTCGCCCAGGAAACGCGCATGGCGCGCATGACGCATTTGCTCGACGATCCGCTGACCGTGGGCCGGGACACGCAGGACCGCGTTCTCTTTCTCGCCCGGCATAGCGATTTGCTCGCAGGGCAAAAGGAAGGGAATCTGGCAAGGCTCTTTCCTCATCAGTTGCAGACGCGTTCGGTCTTGGGCTACGTCTATCGCCCGCCGAGCCAGGGCTGGATGACGGGGTTCGAACTTGACGGCCTCATCTACGAAAACGAACCCGACTTGATGCGCCGCTTTCTCGGGCCCAAGAGTACGATTCTCGCGACGTTGCGCGTCGGCCATGTCGTTGTTTTCAAGGCCAACAAGGCTCTCGACGATGCGTGTGCCGCTCATCCCCAATTGAAACTCGAAAGCGCGTCGGCGTCGTATCGGATCTATCGCAACGAAGGCTTCAAGGAGCCAGCGTTTTTGATCCGCGAACTGAAGCCTGAAGAACGGCCCGGGGATTTAACCGAGATGGGGACACGCTTACGTATGCCCAACGAAGCGTTCGTCGATCCGAACTACGCTGGCCCGAGGCGCTTCGCGGACAACGGCACGGTGACCAACTTTCGCGAGCATCACGGCGACATCGCGTTCGACGTCGACGCGGCCGACGAGGCGTTTGTCGTTGTGACGACGACGCTGTTTCCGCGCTGGCGGGCGACAGTCGATGGTGAGCCGGCGACGTTGGTGCGGGTCAACGGTTCGTTCATGGGTTTACGCGTTCCTGCCGGTCAACATGTCGTGCGAATTGAGTATCGGCCGACGGATCATCTCGTGTTCTTGGCGATCAGCGGCGTTGCTCTCGCGCTGACGACAATCGTGCTCGTTGCAGCGGGATTGCGTAGGGTGGGTTGAGCGGCTGTCATTTACACATAACTTTATCGGAATCCCCGCGGATTTGTTGAGGAGCG